>JANMEM010000011.1:0-5048 GCA_031376985.1 Hyphomicrobiales bacterium | reverse complement strand
GGGGCATGTGACACTGGATGGCAAGCCGCTTGATCTGTCTTCTCCCCTGATGGCGTTGCAGCAAGGTGTTGGCTTGATTGCGCGGGACCGGACGGAGGAGAGTGTGGCCCCGTCATTGTCCATCCGCGAAAACATGTTCCTTAATCCTTTGGCCATCGGACGGCATTTGATGTCGGTGCTGTCACCAGCCTCGGAAGCTGGCGCGGCCTATGCGATCGGCGTTGATGTAGGACTGCGTCCCAATGACCCGACCCTGCCCGTTGAGGCCTTGTCTGGCGGCAACCAGCAGAAGGTCGTTGTCGGGCGTTGGCTTGCCACAGGACGCAAAATCCTGATTGCCGAAGATCCGACGGCTGGCGTGGACGTTGGAGCGAAGTCTGAAATTTATCGCCTGATTGTGAAGGCGCTGGAAGCGGGATTGACAGTGATCGTGGTCTCTACAGACTTTGAAGAAGTCGCGCATATCTGCAATCGTGCGCTGGTGTTTTCGCGGGGCTCCATCGTTGCCGAAATTCCTGAAGCGCAATTAACAACACAGTCTTTAATTCACGCGGCTTCCGCGTCTGAGGCGGCATAACATGAACTCCATTCAATCCAATGCTCTGGAACCCACGCGCAGCGAGTTGAAGGGCTTGACCATGGGCCAAAAGCTTGGACGCCTGATTCCCGTTTATGGCCTTGTGATTTTGATGGTGTTCCTCATCCTGCTGTTTTCAGTCCTGTTGCCAAACACTTTTCCGACCATTCTGAATCTGCGCTCCATCACTTCTGACAAGGCCATCATCCTGTTGTTGTCTTTGGGTGTGATGATCCCGATGTCTGCCGGGCGCATCGACTTGACCGTGGGCTACGGCATTGTGCTGTGGCACATTCTCGCCATATCGCTGCAAACGAGGTATGGGCTGCCGTGGGTCGCGGCGGTGCTGGTGGTGTTGGCGCTGGGTGCCATCATGGGTGTTCTGAATGGCTTGTTGGTGGAAGTTGCGAAGATTGACAGTTTCATTGCAACACTCGGCACAGGTACAATTCTCTATGCGCTGGCGTTGTGGCATTCGGGCGGGCGGCAGATTGTGGGTGTGGTTTCAGACAATTTTTATGCGTTGAATTCCACCATGGTCTTCGGTCTGCCAATCACGGGTTATTATGTGGTGGTCATCGCCTTCATCATGTGGATCGTCTACGAATACTTGCCAGTCGGCCGCTATCTCTACGCCATCGGAGCAAGCCCGAAAGCTGCTGCCTTGAACGGCATTCCGGTGCGGCGGTTTGTGATTGGCTCTTTCGTGGCATCAGGATTGTTCACCGCACTCGCTGGCATTCTGTTGGCTGCCAAATTGCGCATAGGCCAAGCCAGTGTGGGACTCGAATACTTGCTGCCAGCACTTGTGGGCGCGTTCCTGGGCTCGACGACCATCAAGCCAGGACGCGTCAACGTGTGGGGCACCATCGTGGGTGTTGTCATTCTTGCGGTTGGCATTTCAGGCATCCAGCAATTTGGCGGCTCGTTCTGGGTCGAACCCATGTTCAACGGCGTCACACTTTTGGTGGCCATCGGCATTGCAGGCTACGCCCAGCGGCGCAAAGGCGCGGCACGGCAAAAGCCCATTCAACATTCACCGTCAAAACCATGACGGAACATCAATCCAAACAGGGAGGTTACCATGGATCGTAGACAACTTCTTATTCGCGGCATTGCATTGGGCATGTCCGTTCCGGCATTGACGCGTGTCGTCTATGCTGACTCAATGGCTGATGCCCAGGCCATCGTCGATAAATATGCGATGAAGGCTGACAAGTGGGATGGCCCGACAACGGGCCCCAAGGCACAGGAAGGCAAGACCATTGTCATTCTCGCAGGTGACATGAAGAACGGTGGCATTCTCGGGTCATCGAAGGGCGCTGAAGAAGCTTGCGCCGCCATCGGCTGGACCGTGAAGACCATCGACGGTGCCGGTTCGGTTGACGGACGCGCTGCTGCCTTCGGACAGGCCATGGCGCTCAATCCCAATGGCATCATCGTCAGCGGCTTTGATACCATGGAACAGGCCACTGGCATGGCTGCTGCCAAGGCCGCCAACATTCCGGTTGTCACCTGGCATTCTTCACCAACAACGGGCCCATCGCCTGAGCTTGGCATTTACGCCAACGTGACGACGGACCCTATGCAGGTGTCCACCGCTGCTGCCATGTGGGCCTATATTGATGCCAAGGGCAAACCCGGCTGCATCTATTTCACTGACTCGACCTATGCCATTGCCATTGCGAAAGCCAAGAAGATGCAGGAAGTCATCGAAAAGCTGGGTGGCACCACGGTTGAATGGGTGGATACGCCGATTGCTGAGACATCACAGCGCATGCCACAGCTGACTACAACCCTGCTGCAAAAGCATGGTGCGGCATGGACGCATTCGATGGCGATCAATGATCTCTATTTCGACTTCATGGGTCCATCGCTGCAAGCTGCCGGCATTGCGGGTTCCGGCCAGTCCCCCGCCAACGTGTCGGCTGGTGACGGTTCTGAATCCGCCTATCAGCGCATTCGTTCTGGCCAGTATCAAGCTGCAACAGTGGCAGAGCCGTTGAACCTGCAAGGCTGGCAGTTGGTGGACGAGTTGAACCGCGCCATGGCTGGTGAAGCCTGGTCTGGCTATGTGTCGCCGCTGCATGTGGTTACAAAGGCCAATGTTGAGTTTGATGGTGGACCAAACAATGGCTTTGATCCCGGCAACGGTTATCAGAACGAATACAAGAAGATCTGGGGCAAGGCCTGAGTTCTTTTGACGGTTGAGACGGGGCGTGCCGCAAGGTGCGCCCCGGTTTTTTGAGGGGACACACGATGTATATTCGGTGCGCTTTTTTTGAAGGCAAGGTGAAAGTGGGCCGCGAACAGGCTTTCCACGATTTTGTGACGCAAAATCTGGTGCCGCTGTGGAGCACGTTTCCGGGTGCGACAGAAGTGCGGGTATTGAGTCAGGCTGATGCTGACACACCAGACCCGCATTATGCCATGGTGCTCGCCATCACCTATCCCGACATGGCCGCCATTGAAGAGGCCATGAAGTCAGACGTGCGCATGAAAAGCCGAGAAGTCACCAGCGAATTGGTGAAGATGTTTGACGGGCGCATCTTCCACACGGTATTCGATGTGCGCCACAACATCATACGTTAGGACATTGCGATGAAAGCAGAGATTGGTTTGATTGGCCTTGGTGTCATGGGAGCCAATCTGGCGCTCAACATTGCCGAGAAGGGCTTTCGTATTGCGGTTTATAACCGAACATGGTCGACGACAGAAAAATTCATGGCCAATGCCGGGGCGCTGGCGGACCACATCATTCCCTGCAAGACCTATGCAGAACTTGTGGATGCGATTGCAAAGCCACGTCCCGTGATCGTGCTGGTGAAGGCAGGGGAAGCCGTAGACGAGCAGATCACGCATTTGCGCGAGTTCATGGAAACCGATGACATCATCATCGACTCCGGCAATGCCAATTTCCGCGACACGGTGCGGCGCGACGTGGCGTTGAAAGATTCAGGGCTTCGCTTTATCGGCATGGGCATTTCCGGCGGCGAAGAAGGTGCGCGCCACGGACCAGCCATCATGGTGGGTGGGCCTGAAATGTCTTACAAACGTGTCGAGAAAGTTCTGACGGCGATTGCAGCCAAATACAAAAAACATCCCTGCTGCGCCTGGATGGGACCGGATGGTGCCGGGCATTTTGTGAAGATGATCCACAACGGCATTGAGTATGCCGACATGCAAATGATCGCAGAAGTCTATGGTATCATGCGCGATGGTCTTCGCATGTCAGCGGACGAAATTGGCAAGACCTTTGCGAAATGGAACAAGGGCAAACTCGATTCCTATCTGATCGACATCACGTCGAAGGTTCTTCAGAAGACCGATGAGAAGACCGGGAAACCACTGGTGGACCTGATCCTCGATAAGGCCGGGCAAAAGGGCACGGGCAAATGGTCGGTCATCGAAGCACAGGAACTTGCAGTTCCCGCCAGTGCCATTGAGGCTGCGGTGGCAGCACGCGTCTTGTCATCAATGAAAGACCAGCGCGTTGTGGCGCAGGAGCTCTATGGCAAGAAGTCGGGCAAGCTCTCGCCCGCCAGCAAAGCCGCCTATCTCAGGCAATGTGAGTCCGCACTCTATGCGGCGAAAATCTGTGCCTATGCGCAAGGCTTTGCTGTGTTGCAGGCCGCGTCTGATACCTACAAGTGGAACCTGCCCATGGGGCAGATTGCGAAAATCTGGCGGGCGGGCTGCATCATCCGCTCGCAATTCCTCGATGTGATCACGTCCACGTTCGGCAAGCGCAAAGGTATCAAAAATTTGTTGGCGACGCCGGAATTTGTGATGATGGTGCAGGCAGATCAAAAGGCCTTGCGCAAGACCGTTGCTGATGCTGCACTTGCTGGGCTTCCAGTTCCAGCACTATCAGCAGCTCTGGCCTATTTTGACAGTTATCGCCAGGCGCGAGGCACGGCCAATCTTATTCAGGCGCAACGGGATTTCTTTGGGGCCCACACATTTGAACGTGTGGATGGTCCCGGGTCGCATCACGCTGAATGGGAGACCTGATGGCAGAACGCGGGAGTCGTGCCCTAGGCTACGATGTGATCGTCTGTGGCAGTCTGCATCTCGACATTGTGGTGAAGGCTCCCGCCTTGCCCCGGATTGACGAAACGGCTGTCGGCAGCGCTTGGTCGCAAGTGTGTGGCGGCAAGGGTGGCAATCAGGCTGTGCAAGCGACACGGGCAGGCGCACGAACGGCCATGATCGGGCGCATTGGCAATGATGACTTTGGCGTAACCTTGCAAACCAACCTTCAATCGTCTGGTGTTGATGTTTCATGTCTCAGCACGGATGAGACTATGGGCTCCGGCATGAGTGTAGCCATTCTGCAAGACAACGGAGATTATGGCGCGGTATTGTGTCCGGTGCGAATACGACACTTGACCCATTGGATATGCAAAACCAGTGGCAGGCACTCGGTGGGGCAAGGGTCCTGGTGCTGCAAAACGAAGTGCCGCATCTG
>JANMEM010000554.1:0-1862 GCA_031376985.1 Hyphomicrobiales bacterium | reverse complement strand
ACAAGTCGATGGCAGCTAAAGATTTGGCTGCTGCACATGCATGAACGGGCCATATTCCCACTTGATTGAAGCCTCATGCCGCGCCACCACGCGGGCTAGATTTGTTAAATTGGCGCGGAGATGCGTGAAGAACTTGCGGTTTACCGGGTCGATGTCGGACTGGCGGCGGTAAACCAGACCGATCATGCGTTCAGGCTGCGGAATATTGAGTGGCAGAATGGCAATGCGCTGATCCTGCTGCAAAGAATGTATGACGGACAACGGCATGATCGCCAGGGCCTGTGTGGCAGCAATGTAGTTGATGACACTGTGCAGGGAACCTCCGGCATAACGGATCGCCAATTCACCAATGCCAAGCGTCATCAATATATTCGTCAGATCCAGCATCAATGGTGAACCCGGCAACGGGGCAACCCATGAGCAGGATACAAAGTCAGTCTTGCTCAGCTTTTTCTTTGTCAACAACGGATGTGCAGCATTACAAGCCACCACGTTGCGGGCTGCAATCAGCGGTTCGAATACGAGGTCAGCACTGATGTCTTGCGTCCCCGCAGGCGTCACCGCCACGTCAATTTCATTGGCCAGCAAACTGCCCACCAGATCGTTGTAATGACCATAGGACTGGTCGAATAGAATATCGGGCTGCTGCATTTGGAAAGTGGCGATGATGCCGGACACCACCGCATCCATGAAAAACGGCACCCCCCCAATGCGCACCCGGCCTGATGTGCCACCGCGAAAACTCGCCACCGTTTCCGACGCCTTGCGCGAGGCCGCCAGAATGGCCTTGCCGTGTATAGCCAATTGTCGCCCCAAAGCCGTGGGCTGCAAGGGTCGACGTCCGGCAACGAACAAGGGTTCGCCCACGCGCTTTTCAATCATCGACAAGGTGCGGGAAATCGCTGGTTGCGATGTGCCAAGCAGGGCTGCACCCTCGGTTACGCCGCCAGCCTCCACCACCGCCGCCAATTGCACCAGATGTCGTTCGTCAAATTTCATAACAAATTGTTATATTCAATGTGCAACTCTTTATCAACAGTCGCAGGTTTTCGTCCTAGTCTCCTTCCCAACATGATGCCGAATGGCAGCAAACGCGACAACGGGAGAACGACCAATGAGCATGATCAGCGGCTTTCATCACTTGACGATGAGCACAGACGGAGCCCAGGAAGACTTCGATTTCTTCGCCAAAGACCTCGGCCTGCATTCGGTAAAGCGCACGGTGCTGTTTGACGGCGTGTTGCCAGTCTATCATTTGTACTATGGTTCGAAGAACGGCGACGCCTCGACGATCTTCACCACATTCCCGTTCCGCAAGCCCGGCGTATTTGGCCGTCGCGGTACCAATCAATCCAAAATCATTCTTGCCGCCATTCCTGTTGGCGCATCCGAATTCTGGGTGAACCGCCTGAACGCACGCGGCGTCAAGGCCACCAAGACCAGTCGCTTTGGCATGACTCGCGTGGCGCTGGAACATCCCTGCGGCATTCCCTTTGAACTTGTCGAGAACACCGGCGACACCCGCGAACCCATCACCAATGACAAGCAGGGTATCGGCAAGGATCACGGCATCAAGGGCATTTATGGCGCTGCAATTTCAGTCGCTGATCGCACAGCTATGGATGACTTTTTCACCATTGCAATTCCCATGAAAAAACTGGCCGACAATCATGAAGGTCTCGCCTTTGCTGTGCCGGAGAACAATGGTCTCACATCCGTCATCGAAGTTCTGCATGAGCCAGACCGCCCACAAGGCACATGGACTTTATCCGGCGGCACCATTCATCATCTTGCCCTCAACACGGGCAACGAGGAAAACCAGTTGAAACTCCGTGCCCACATCGAAGGCCTGGGCTTCACCG
>JANMEM010000543.1:0-3870 GCA_031376985.1 Hyphomicrobiales bacterium | reverse complement strand
TATGCCATGGCGGCGGGCATGGCAGGCGGCGATGTGTTGTTGCGCGGTGCACGGCCTGAAACCTTCGCCAACGCCATCCTGCAATTGCAACGCGCCGGTGTGACAGTGGAAACCACCAATGACGGCATCAGGGTCAAGCGCAACGGCTCCGGCATTCTGCCTGTGGATGTGACGACAGACCCCTACCCCGGCTTCCCCACAGACTTGCAGGCGCAATTCATGGGCCTGATGACGGTGGCCAATGGCACCTCGCACATTCGCGAAACCATTTTTGAAAACCGCTTCATGCATGTGCAGGAGCTGGCACGACTGGGGGCTGACATTCACCTGCATGGAGATATGGCGGAAGTGCGCGGCGTGAAGAAACTCACAGGTGCTGACGTGATGGCAACCGACCTTCGCGCCTCGGCCACTCTAGTCATTGCAGGTCTCATCGCGACCGGCGAAACCATGTTGCACCGTGTTTATCATCTGGACCGCGGATTTGAAGCGCTGGAAGAAAAGCTGCAAGCCTGCGGTGCTGACGTCACCCGTATTTCGGGCTGATAACACATGCTCCATCTCTCGGCCCTTGATGCAGACGATTTGCCCGCCATTTCGGCGCAGATGCAGGACGCGATCATTCGCGTGTCCGATATTGATTGGTCGGCAACGCAGAAGCGTTTCATCATGGTAGCCAATCGCTATGCTTGGGATGCGCCGGAGGAAAAGCAGCGCCGCCGTTCGGGGCTTCGCTTCAACTTTGTGAAGAACGTGCGGCGCGCCGGACCCAAAGAGTTGGTGCAGAATGGCGTGTTGTCTCTGCTTGCCATGACATTTGAAGCCAACAAGGCCGACGCTCTCTCGGGCTACATCACGCTGCAATGTTCGGGCGGCCACAGCATCCGGCTTGAAGTGGAATGCGTTGACGTACAGCTTGATGATTTAGGTCCGGCATGGGGCACCCCCCATGAGCCGCAGCATGAGTGATGCAGCGAACAAACTGATCGCCGTTGAAATTGACGACAGCATTGGCCGCAGTGCGTCGCCCGAAGCCGAGCACGAACGCCGTGCTGCAATTTATGATCTGCTCGAAGACAACCGCTTCAAACTGTCTAACGGCGTGAGCGGTCCCTATCACCTTGTTCTCGCCAATCTCGAAAACCGCCTGGTGTTTGATGTGCGCAATGAGGCGCAGCAAAACATCGTGGCCTTCGGCCTGTCGATGACACCGTTCCGCCGCATCGTGAAAGACTATTTCGAGATTTGCGAAAGCTATTACGACGCCATCCGCAATGCCAACCCGATGCAGATTGAAACCATCGACATGGCACGGCGCGGACTTCACAATGATGGCAGCGAAGTGTTGATTGAGCGACTGCGGGGCAAGGCTGAAATGGATCACGATACGGCACGGCGGCTTTTCACTTTGGTGTGTGCGCTGCTGGCATGAGCAAAAAACGCAATCCCTCCGCCGTGCTTTTCATCTGCACACAAAACGCCATCCGTTCACCCATGGCAGCGGCCTTGATGCACCATCTGGCCGGCCATAAAACCTACGTGGCATCAGCAGGCATCCGCGCCGGAGACCCGGATCCCTTCGTCGGCATGATCATGGATGAAGTGGGCCTCGACCTCACAAGGCACCGCCCGCATTCGATTGAAGATCTCGCCGACTCCGCCTTTGATCTGGTGATCACCCTCTCCCCCGAAGCCGAAAAACATGCCCGTGACATGACCAAAACCATGGCGATCGAAGTCGAACACTGGCCCACCCCCGACCCGTCGGCAACGCAAGGCAGTCGCAGCCAGATATTGGATTCATACCGGGATGTGCGGGACGGGTTGAAGAAAAAGATTGCCGAGAGGTTTGGGGGTTAGTTTCCTGTCTCAATTACCCGTCATTCCAACGAAAGTGGGAATCCAGACTTTGAACAGGCGAGTTTGCAGAAATTCTGGATTCCCGCGTTCGCGGGAATGACGAGCGTCAAGGGCTTAATTGCTGCAAAACAAAGCTATGCGCGACGAAAAATTCCCCGCAGTCTATATCATTGCCAACGCGCGCAACGGCACGATTTACATTGGCGTCACGTCTGCACTCTGGAACCGCATCGCATCCCACAAATCAAAGTCGCTGCCGGGCTTCAGTTCAAAATATGGTATCGCAATGCTTGTCTGGTACGAACACCATCACACAATGACTCTGCCATCCGTCACGAAAAGCAGCTCAAGAAATAGAACCGCAGCTGGAAACTTGAACTGATCGAAAAAATGAACCCGGAGTGGCGTGATCTGCATGAGGAAATTGATTACGACGGTACGCTGGTCGAACCAAAAACATCTGCATAACACCGTCATTCCCACGAACGCGCACGACTGTCCGGAGAAAGTTTGGAATTGCCATTCTCGCCCCCACTACCCGTCATTCCCACGTTCGCGGGAATGACAAGCACATTGAGTTCAATTGATCGCCTGATGCACTAACTCACGTCCTCCAGGCCACTCCCGACTCTTCCCGATGTGTGAAAGTGTTCCTCGCAAAGTGTTCCTTGCAAAGCATTCCTTTGGCGCAATACATTGGTCCGCGACCCGTAAAATCAATGCGGGGACGATCCATCTCTAGATTTCGGCAGTACATTGGCAACAAAAGCAAATCACCATTACATTCCGCAATTCTATCTTCGGGGCTTTTCCGCCGGCGTTGGACGGCAGGCTAAGTTGTTTGTGTTTGATAGCGACACCAAAAAATCCTTCACAACTTTGGTGAGGAACATTGGCAGCAAGCGCAATTTCAACAAGGTTGAGGCACATGGAGTTGATCCCAACCACGTCGAAGATGGGATGGCGGAAATTGAGGCTGAAATTGCGCCTCACCTACAGCAGGTGATTGAAGCGAAAGCGTTTCCCAGCTTGGAACATTTTAACTCCACAATGAACCTTATGGCATTTTTATCAGCCCGAAACCCACGCCTACGCGGAAATTTGAGCGATTTCCACAAACGTGTTGTTGATGGGATGATGCGGTTATCGCTTACCTCCAAAGAAATTTGGAGCTCGCAAATTAAACGAATGCGCGATAGCGGATTGCCAGTAAAGGAGGACGTCTCATACGAGGATATGAAGCGCTTTCACAAAGAGAAGAACTATGAAATTATTGTCGACCAGACGTACATGATTGGCCTTGAGTTGGGAATGGTCGAGCCTGTGCTAGAGCAGCTTTCTCGCCGAAGTTGGTGCTTTGCAGCTGCGCCCAAGGATCATCAATTTATTACATGTGATGATCCAACAGTTCTAGTTTGGAATGAGAGTGTCAAACAGCCAAATCCATATTCTCCGGGGCATGGGCTACAGAATACGATTGTCATATTAACGTTGTCACCCAACCTTGCCCTTGTTGGTTTGTTCGCGGACCAACCGGAACGATCAAACTACTCCCATGAACAAGTCACCGCGCTCAATACGGATGTTGCGCAGCATTCGCGCAATCAAATCTACGCTAGAGACGACAACTTCCTGCTGCACCTAAAAGCACGCTCGAACGTGCGCGGCTCCGACCTACCCCGCGAGTTCCTGCGGCGAACCTGAAGGTTTAGCTCTCCTCCCCTTTGGCGCGATCCTGCGCACATCCGCCATCGGAGTGAACGCAACCTTCAGCGGATTGAGCTGTGAACTCCATTTGGCTCCTTGGGTCGATCACATTGATTTGGCGACTTCGGTAAAATATCTGCTCAGTGATTAAAGGTGGATTTATAAACTCACTCGTATTTTCAGAAATTACTCCTTGACAAGCCCAAATATTCCGTTCTATATATGTTCCTTGACGGTTCTGGAAAGGAGGGACAATGTCGACCATGTCACGTCATTGCCAGAACCGTGTGCAGCGCCTGCGAG
>JANMEM010000441.1:0-2432 GCA_031376985.1 Hyphomicrobiales bacterium | reverse complement strand
GCCACGACGCGGGCAAGGGATGCGGCGCGGTGCGGGTCATCAAAGGCGCGCCAGATGGCGATATATCCCAGGTATAAAAGCATGAGCACAAACATGGAGGTGAGGCGGGCATCCCACACCCACCATGTGCCCCACATGGGTTTGCCCCAGATGGAACCAGTGACAAGGGCAAGGAAGCAGAATGCGGCACCAAGCGGGGCGGCGGCT
Organism: Hyphomicrobiales bacterium; assembly: GCA_031376985.1. Classification (GTDB taxonomy): domain Bacteria; phylum Pseudomonadota; class Alphaproteobacteria; order Rhizobiales; family Aestuariivirgaceae; genus Aestuariivirga. The sequence goes on along the minus strand of JANMEM010000441.1, from coordinate 2,225 downwards.
TTGGCAGCAGCATCAGCGAGGGGGTGGCGGAAGATCAGCGCCATCGCCGAGGCGACGGCCATCAGCACGTAAATGAAGAGGGCCAGCGAAGCGGAGGGCACGTGCACATACATGATGCGCACGGTTTCGCCCTGCTGGTAATCCGGCGGGCTGTTGAAGAAAGCAAAATACAAGGCCACGGCAAAGGCAACGATGGTCGCCACCCACAACGCGGGCATGCAGCGGTCGGCAATCTGGAAGAAGCGGTGGGGGTTTGCGAAAATTTGCATGGGCGTAACCTAGTATTTCCTGTTCACCGAAAATAGGCCCGGAGTGCCGCAGCGCAAGCCCATGGTTGAATGACCAGACTGACCATGGTGATGGCAAGCTGAACCAGCAATGAATTGATACTGCCGGATGGTCCGGTTTCGGCAAGGGTCGCAGAAACACCAAAGACCAGGACAGGCACGTAAAGCGGCAGAATGAGCAAGGCCACCAGTAACCCGCCCCGGCGCAAGCCTGCGGTGATGGCGCCACCGATGGAGGCGAGCAGGGAGAGTGAGAGAGAGCCCAATATCATCGCAAGCATCAGCACAGGAATCGATGTGGTTTCGATGTTGATGAGAATGCCGAGCAGGGGCGCGACAATTGCCAGTGGCAGACCCACGGAGAGCCAGTGTGCCAAAGCTTTGGCCAGTGTGACGAGTTCGAGTGGCAATGCGATGCCGACCAATGCGTCAAGCGTGCCGTCTTCATAGTCCTGTTGGAAAATGCGTTCGGCGGTCAGCAACACGGCCAGCAACAATGACAACCACATGATGCCGGGGGCAAGGCGGCGCAACAGGTTCTGGTCGGGGCCAAGGGCAAGTGGAATGAGGACGAGAACGCTGAGCATGAAAGCAAGTGCTGCACCAGCACCGCCGCCCTGGCGCAGGCCCAAGGTGACGTCACGTTTGAGAATGGCGAGGAAGGCGGTCATTGTGTTGCAACCAAAGGTACCTCATCCGCCCTTCGGGCACCTTCTCCACGAAGAGGCGTGGAGAAGGGACAACAGGAAAAACTGTCCCTTCTCCAGCCCTCTTGCTGGAGAAGGTGGCGCGAAGCGACGGATGAGGTCCCTTTCTCAGCCACGAGCAACATCTCCCAACATAATGGTCTGATCCGGTGTAACGCCCAGATCGCCATGGGTTGCCGCCATCACCAGACCACCGTTTTTGAGATGCTCGCGGATGTGCTGCCGCAACATATCCTGTGTTATCACATCCAGTGCCGTCATTGGTTCATCGAGCAGCCACAGGGAGCGGTTGGCCAGGAAAAGCCGGGACAAGGTCAACCGTCGCCTTTGTCCTGCCGAGAGCAGCTGTACGGGGTCATTTTTAAGGCCTGCAAGATCGAAAGCCGCCAGAGCTTCCGCAATGTCATCACCACCCAGGACGTCACACCAAAAGCGCAGATTTTCGTCCACTGTCATTGATGCTTTCATGGCGTCTTGATGGGCGATGAAATGCGCATGTTGGGCAATCTCGGCTTGGCTATCGAAATTGAGTGTTCCGGCAGCAGCAGGCACCAGTCCTGCAATCAAACGCAACAGGCTGGATTTGCCGGCACCATTGGCCCCGCGCAACTCTACGCATTGGCCTGTGGCGATTGTAAAAGACAGGTTGGAAAAGACAATACGCCCGTTGCGTTCACAGGCGAGGTTGGTGGCGTGAAGTGTCACGCCATATACTGCCCGCCATTGATCGAGAATGTTGACCCCGTGATGAAGCCTGCTTCCTCGGCGGCGAGGAAAAGTACAGCGCGGGCAATTTCGCCAGCTTCGCCCAAACGCCCGACGGGGATTTGCGGCAGGATAACCTCGTTCATGACTTTTTCCGGGATCGTGCTCATCATGTCCGTGTTGATGTAGCCCGGACAAATCGCGTTGACTGTGATTCCGGCACGCGCGCCTTCCTGGGCCAGTGCCTTGGTGAAACCGAGGTCGCCTGCTTTCGAAGCGGCATAGTTGGCTTGCGCAAACTGTCCCTTCTGGCCATTGATCGAGGAGATTGAAATGACACGACCGAACTTGCGTTCGCGCATGCCGGGCCAGACATTGTGGGTCATGTTGAAGACACCGTTGAGATTGGTATCGATGACTTCCCGCCATTGGGCTGGCGACATTTTGTGGAAAGGTGCGTCTCTCGTGATGCCTGCATTGTTGACGAGAACGTCAACGGGACCAAGGCTTGCGACAACGGCGGCAA
>JANMEM010000483.1:0-1558 GCA_031376985.1 Hyphomicrobiales bacterium | reverse complement strand
TTTCCCAGGCGAAAATATCAAGTCCGCGGGGTCCGAGCAGTGACCACATGGCCATTTCGACGGCACCCGTATCAGAAGCGGGAACAATGCCGATTTTGTAGTCTGCTGGAACCTCAAGCACTTCACGGGTCAGGTCAATGGCGCGGTTCAAGCGGACCTTGCCTTCAGCCGAACGGTGCGAACGGCCGGTGAGTGCATTGTTGAGAAGGGTTGCGTTCCAACCGGGGAACTTGGCGCAGGGGCCAGACGAAAATTGTGCATTGACCGGGCGCAATGCCGGTTTCGAATCTGTCATTTTGATCTCCATCCTTACAGATGGGTAGACTCTCGTTGGGGAGAGCTAGCCCGAGGTCGCTATTGGATCAAAACCAGTCGCGATGCAAGATGGAAATAATCACATGCAAAACGCGCCCTTAACTTTCGCCAAGGACGCGTTTCGTTTGAGGCCACGCGCGATTGCGGGCCCTATGCTGTTAGAACTTGAAGCGCATGCCCACGGTCGCTTGGTGTTCCTTGGTATCCGCACCTGACACCATGATGTCGCGGAAACGATAGCCCACGTCGATTGTCAGGTTGCTTGTGAGGTCAACACCCACACCTGCAGCAAGGCCAAGGGCCAGACCGTCTTTGTCAGCAGCGCCGCCATTGCCATTCACCCAACCATAACCAACACCTGCACCAACGTAAGGCGTGAACATTGTGTCATTGGCGAAGTCGAGATAGGCGTTGCCCAAAACTGTGGTGGTTGAAATGTTGGCACCCGGAGCAATGCTGTATTTTCCAGCATAGTCAGCCGTCAAGTCCATGCGGAACATGTCGCTGTACTGATAACCGATACCGCCACCGCCTACAAAAGCTGTGTCATCGCTGCCGCCGCTCCACTTCAGGAAAGACGCACCCACGTCGCCGCGCAGGTAGAGGTCATAATTGGAAGTTTCAACTTCCGACGGCACATCTGGTGCAATATCGGCTGCACGTGCAGACACTGAAAGTGGAAGTGCAACAACACCAGCCAGCAAAATCATCTTGATCATATTCATTACGCGTACCTCGCTATTAAAAAACTTTGTCCCGTTGGGATAAGAACAACATGACGGCAGCATTTGTTCCCGCGCGGGCCGCAAAAGGGCGGCAATGTGGCTAAAATGTTATGTGACTTTTAAGCAACGCAGTTCTGTGTGCAGAAAGCACAAAGTGTTAGCGGGGGTTAACCATGTGAGGCAGATGATGGACGTCAAGCCGCCGACCTCGAAATCACACCGCAGAGTTCGTCAACAATCTCATTGACCATGGAGGCATCGGCACCTTCAGCCATGACGCGGATCAAAGGCTCTGTGCCTGATGGACGAATGACGAGACGGCCTTGGTTGCCCAAACGCTTTTCAGCATCGGCAATGGCTGCTTTCACTTTGACGTCGTCAAGCGGTTTGCCACCGGAGAAGCGCACATTTTTCAAAAGCTGTGGCAAGGGCTCGAACATATTGCAGACTTCGCTGACAGGTTTTCCTTGCCGCACCACTTCCGACAACACTTGCAGTGCTGCCAACAAGCCATCGCC
>JANMEM010000464.1:0-4852 GCA_031376985.1 Hyphomicrobiales bacterium | reverse complement strand
TCTTCAACATAATCAACAACACGTTCACGCAGATCATTCGACAAAGCATGCGGCATGGAAATTCTCCTCCGCAGCACTTGAATCACCTTCAAACTGATTTGTGAATCAATTTCGATTCACTTTGACCATCTGACGCTCTAAACCTTGTATCGCTTAATAAATGTGATACGTATATTGTCGGTAAAAAGGGGGGCTGTGACTAGAAAATGCTCCAACGGTTAGATAGCCTCGACAGTTGATGGAAAATTAACGCGCATTAAACGGAAACTGAATGATGCTGGAGAGGCTGCCATTCAAACGCAGATTGCGCATGACGCAGATGCTCCAGAGGCCACAGCTGCGGAACTGGCACAAGCGAAATCCTTTGGAGAAGCTTTTCCAGATATGATGGAAGCTATTCGCCGTGGACGGGCACGACCCGCAATCGCAAATCCACGCAAGCAAATTTCATTGCGGATGGATGGCGATGTGATCAAAAAATCCAAATCAACAGGCAAATGCTGGCAGAACCGCGTAAACGAAGCTGCAAAGGGCCGCTGGGCTTTAGGACGGAAGCGTTACAATCCAAACCGATGCTTCACCAATAAATGCGCTATCGACGTAATTCTACGGAACCTCAGCATTAAATAGGATCGAGGTGAGGTGATTAAACAATACGGTATGAACGTGAGAGCAAAGGCAAGCTTCCCCAATTATTACCTATGGATCGTAAAACGCATCCGTTTGAAACTACTTGGTGCGAGAAGGTCACAACCTTCTAACATCCAGACTTTCTCCTCACCTTCCCCACCTGCCGTGTGATCTCCCCGATGTGCCGCCCGTCGGTGCCACAACACCCGCCCCACACGTTCACATGCGGAAACCTCTTCGCCAAATCCGCCATCAGTCCCCCAAGATCAACTGGATCACCATCTTCGAGGTGACCGAGTTTGCACAGGTCCAGCGTTTCCATCGCCACGGCATTCGGCATAAAGCCTCCGAGCCGGGCAGTCCAATTACCGGGTGTAAGGCCCGCTTCAAACTCGGTGGGATGGGTGCAGTTGATCATGTAATATTTCGGCGCGTTCCCCGTGGCAGCGTCAACGCTTTTGATCGCTTCTTCAAGCGTCTCACCCCCAGAAAGCCGCCCACCGTTAGGTGTAATGAACGAAACGACCACTGGCATGTTCGCCGACTTCGCAGCGCGCACCAGTCCAATCGCCTCTTCTACGCTCGAAAAGGTCATCGCTGTGACATGATCAACCCCAGCTTTGCGAAATGTCAGTATTTGCTCCGAATGATAGTCCTCTGCCTCTGCTGCATTGGGTGTGCGACCAACATTATAGGCATCGCCCCGTGGGCCAATCGCCCCGCCGACCAGCATAGGCATCTCCGGGCTGGCATATTCCCGCACAAAATTCCGATAGAATTCAATTCCGCGGATATTGATCTCCTCCAGCGCTTCCTTGGAATACCCAGTAAGCTGACCCCAGTCCCGGCTAGCGCGATAGTGCAAGCCTTCGTTAATCACACCGAACCCGTTCACTATGGCGGCCTCGACGATCTTACGGTGATAGTCCTTCAGACAGGAAAGCCCCCTTGCGTCACTCAGCAACTCGAATCCGCAGAAGTGCCGCAACGTGAAGCCGTCGACATACTGCATCCATGTCTCAAAGCCACCGCCGGTCGTCATCAGCTTGCCAACCTGCTCCAGAGGTACTGCTTCCGCCACCATGATGTCCTCCAATTCGCCCAACAGTCCATAACGAACACGAAAGCTTGCTTTTCTTTGAACTTGGAAAATTACTAACGAGCTTATCATAGGCAAGCACAGGCGCCAAATAGGATCTTTGATTGCGCAGAAATTAAACCCCAGCCAAGTTTTCTAGCGTCGTGTTTAGGAAGAGATGCTCTCCGATTTGAGCCTGAGTGCGGCATTGACTTAATCTGCTATGAAGGAAAAACTCCAAAAAAATTCCATAGTCAGCAAGCAGGAGGGATGGAAAAGTGACAAGGGAGCAACCGCCAACAGAGGGCGGCTATCCGACACCCGGCAAGCTAGAAATGATCTGGGGTGAAGGCTTCATGTCGCCAGGCGGCCCTGACGAAGTTGTGCGCATAGTCGCGGATCATGATATTTCAGGTTGTTCTGTTCTAGACATCGGGTCAGGTCTCGGCGGGGCTGCTATTGTCTTGCACCAGCGGTGCGGCGCAGGATCAGTCACGGGTTTCGACGTGCAGGCACTTCTGGTGGATGGCGCACAGGATAGGGCGCGAGATCTTGGCCTTGCTGATCGTTTGAACTTTGTTCTTGGCAGACCAGGTCCCTTGCCGTTCAAGACTTCAAGTTTTGATGTTGTGTTCAGCAAGGATGCAATTATCCACGTTGCGGACAAGGCGGCGATTTACAAAGAAATTGCAAGAGTTTTGCGTCCGGGAGGTCGCATCTTCATTGGTGATTGGTTAACGTCAGATAGCCGCAGCAATGGACCAATCATGGATCGGTTCATGCAATTGGCCGGCCACGATTTCCATTTTATTTCGTTGGCGGAAGCCGGAGCGATCGCAAACGCCTCGGGGTTTGCCGATGTGGAGTTGCTTGATCGCCGAGACTGGTACCTCGTTGAAGCATTAGCTGAAAGAGAACGGCTGCGTGGCGATTTGGCAAAGAAATTCGAGGATCGTTGGGGACTTGATGCCTACAGGGATGAGCTAAACTTTTGGGAAACGCTCGTGGAGGCCGTTACGGAGGGCGTCGTGCGTCCCGGACACATTCGCGCACGGAAAAAATAGTTCAGTCCAAATAGACGCCCCAACTGGAAATTCCATTCCTTACTTTTGAAAGCCCTCGCGCCTTTGAGGCTGGTATTGCGTGGGGATTGCCTCACTTTGTTGCACTCAGGCAACATCTCCCGCAGCTGGGAGAAAGGGGTTTCGGAATTTTGGGTGTTTCGGTGACAGTGCATTCTATTATTTGCCATCACTCTCTCAAATACTGTCCGCGCAGAACAACCACCCTCACTCCTTCATCTTCTGCAAATACTCTTCCGCCTCCGTAATCCCACCCTTCGCCTTGATCGTCAAAGCAGTGAGCTGTGGCGTCCATTCAGCGATCATTTTTTGTGCCTTATCATAGTCTGACGGAGACATCTGGGCACCCATGTCGTCGAGCAGAGCTTTGGCCTTGTCCTTCAAATTTGTTTCAGACACCTGTGCTGCGAGTGTCAAATACACAAAAGCCAGCGACAAATCTTTCGGCACGCCTTTGCCGTCATGGTAGAAGCTGGACAGTCCGTAAAGCGACAGGTCCAACCCCTGTGCGCTCGCCAGCTTCAACCATGTTACAGCCTCTTCAAAATTCCCTTGCCTCGCATAATGAGCAGCGACATCATGCTGGGCCAGTGAATAGCCGGCCTTTGCGGAAACCAGCTTGTATCTCAGTGCTACATTTTCATCGGTTTCGACAACACCCGGAAATTGCCCGGCATAATAACACCCCAATTTGAAAGCCCCGAGCGCGTCGTTTGATGCCGCCGATTTCTCGAACCAGCCAAATGCCTGTCTCGGGTCTTGAGCCGTGCCAATGCCGTTGTTGTACATCATGCCCACATGATATTGCGCCTCCGCATCGCCCTTGTTGGCGAGTGCAAGCATGCCATTGAAAGTCGCCGCATCGTCAGCATAGGCCGCAGCTGAAAAGAACAGGAAGCAGCAACAGACCAGACCAATGAGTTTCATTTTGGTTCTCCATCATGTCTGCCCCGAGCTTTATATAGCGTAAAACATCACCAGCATTAAGAGGATTTGCGGTCATGCAACCAAAAACCCATTGCCACAATTCGCCCCCGTCCCGCCCCACCCCCGCCCGATTGCGAGTCGAATCTGGGATTCGACGGCGACATGTGAAATCGGGCTCACCCCCTCAAAAGGAGTAACCAACGATGACCATGCCGCAAAGACAGTGGTGGCACGAACTCAACACCTGGGAGCCGGAGGCAGCCCTTGCCTTCTATGGCCGCACCCTGGGCTGGGTATTTGAACCCACAACATTGCCCGATGGTGCCGGATACTGGATCGCCCGCAAAGACGGTAAACCCGTAGGCGGCGTCTTCGAACTGACCGCACCGGACTATGACGGCATACCTTCCCACTGGATGACCTATCTCTCAGTTGCAGACATTGCGAAGGCAGAAGATGAAACCTCACGGTCCGGGGGCGAAATCATGCGCCCACCCGTGCGTGTGCCGGGTGTGGGTAAACTTGCTGTCGTGTCAGACGCCACAGGCGCAATGATCGGCTTGATCGAACCAGACAGCGGCCACGCCCTGGCGGGCCTGCACTGATCCCTGCCCCACAGGGAGTTTGTAAGTTTTGCGTAGAGTTTCGAGGCCGCAGGACGGGAGCTTCTCCAGCGTATCAGGGGAAGCTCCTTTTCAATTTTGCACCTTGCATGTAAGCCTTTGCGATGGATTGGCTCCCACTCATCTACGCGAGTTTCTGCATCTTTGTTGCCGCCATCGTGCGTGGCTTTTCAGGTTTCGGCTTTTCGCTGCTGGCCATCTCGGCCCTCTCGCTGGTTTACACGCCCGCAGAAATCGTGCCGTCGATATTCATGTTGGAATTGGCCGCCAGCATCAATCTGTTGCCATCAATCTGGAAAGACATTCACTGGAAATCCCTGTGGCCGTTGACGCTGGGCTGCTTCATCGCAACGCCCGTAGGTGTGTGGCTCTTGGCAAATATGCCAGCCGCACCCATGCAAATTGCACTATCGATTTTTGTCTTGGTCGCAACATTTTTATTGTGGTGGGGTTTCGCGCTGAAATCCATGCCGGGGAAAATCGGCTCAACACTGGCCGGTGCCGCATCCGGC
>JANMEM010000463.1:0-2798 GCA_031376985.1 Hyphomicrobiales bacterium | reverse complement strand
CGCGACGAAGGCCAGGACGTGTTGCTGTTCGTCGACAATATTTTCCGCTTCACGCAAGCCGGTTCCGAAGTGTCGGCACTTCTAGGCCGCATTCCCTCAGCCGTGGGTGATCAGCCAACGCTGGCCACCGACATGGGCGCGTTGCAAGAGCGCATCACCACCACGACCAAGGGTTCGATCACCTCGGTGCAGGCGATTTACGTGCCAGCCGACGATTTGACCGATCCGGCCCCTGCCACATCCTTCGCGCATTTGGACGCAACGACAACCCTGTCCCGCGCCATTGCTGAAAAGGGTATTTACCCCGCAGTGGATCCGCTGGATTCCACAAGCCGCATGTTGTCACCAGCGATTGTTGGTGAAGAGCATTACGCCGTGGCCCGTCAGGTGCAGTCGATCCTGCAACGCTACAAGGCCCTGCAAGACATCATCGCCATTCTGGGCATGGACGAGCTTTCGGAAGAAGACAAATTGTCGGTGTCCCGCGCCCGCAAGATCGAACGCTTCATGAGCCAACCCTTCGACGTGGCCGCCGTGTTCACCGGTTCTCCCGGCGTGCAGGTGAAACTGGAAGACACCATCAAGGGCTTCAAGGGCCTGTGCAACGGTGACTATGACCATCTGCCGGAGCCAGCCTTCTACATGGTGGGCACGATTGAAGACGCCGTGGCGAAGGCGAAGAAAATGGCGGCTGACGCGGCTTAAAGTTAATGGGACCTCATCCGCCCTTCGGGCACCTTCTCCAACAAGAGGGTTGGAGAAGGGACTATACTTCCGCCTCCCTCAACGACGTCGATGGAGGTCTATATTCAGTCCCTTCTCCAGCCCCCTTGCTGGAGAAGGTCCCCGAAGGGGGGATGAGGTCCCTTCGAACCAAGGAACGAACACATGGCACTGCATTTCGAACTCGTCTCCCCCGCCCGTCTCCTGTTCTCAGGCGACGTGGCCTCTGTGCAAATTCCAGGCACCGAAGGCGAAATGACCATTCTGCCGATGCATGCGCCTGTGCTGTCGACACTGAAGCCCGGCGTGGTGATCGTCACCAAAGACGGTGGTGCTCAAGAAAAAATGTTCGTGCGCGGCGGCTTTGCCGAAGTGAACGCCAGCGGACTAACCGTACTGGCCGAAACCGCAATCCCGCTGGCTGATCTCGATGGTGCCGCGATCGCAGCCCAGATCAAGAATGCGGAAGAAGATGTGGCAGACGCGAAAAGCGACGGCGCACGGGCGAAGGCGAGTGAGACGCTGGATCATCTGAAGTCGCTTGCAGCGGCGATGTAGAGGTCGCTAAGAGCAAGCTGCAAGAACACACTTTCCTGCAAAATTTGCGCGATCCACTCTATTCTTGATGGCAGCCTATTCTGTTTCCAAGTGGCGATTACTGTAAAGAGCAGGGATTCTTGGGACCTGAACCAATGTCAGGTGCGTTGAAGACCACGACATCACCCAGCGGTTCGTTAGTCCGAGGTTTGGACATTTCAAATCTTTCTTGGTAGAACAGTTTGGCCCCGATATCAGCCGGATTTACGTGCGTTATGGTGCTTTGGTCCAAATCAAGCCGGTAGGCGATATCTTTGAAAAAGGCGTAACCAACGTTGCTGTCAGAGGTAGCGCAAATGTTTAGCCCGGCAGCATTTTGACGTGTGACGGTGACCCCCATCGAGAATATGCCAAGTAACTTCCGTTTGATCGTCAATCTTTCTTCGATGGGATTGCTTCCAACTACACTATAATCGATGTAACTGCCTTTTGCCCCAAAAACAGGTTTTGCCTCTTCCGCTCCAGCACGTTGTCCATGCAAATTGGCGGTTGCTAACACGAGCAATAGTATCACCGAGCGAACTCTTCTTTGGCAAAACGCCATGACAACCCCCACTTGTCTGCTACCATCCAAACGACTGTTCTTTTCTTTATGACTTACCCAGTCTTCCAATTCAATTGTTCTCGCCGAAACCAGCGTTCCGATGCATGATCCGGATACGACGACACTCAACGCCGACATCAAGAACGCCGAAGAAGAAGACGGCTGCGAAATTCCCTCGCTTTCGCCGGTCCTTGGAGGAATTAGATGATGCAACTGCCACCAGGTTTTTCCAAATGGGACGTTACGGACTACCTCAAAACCGATGAGGACATTATCCTGTTTCTTGAGGCCTGTTTTGATGAGGCGGGTGATGATGCGGCTTTTATTGCGGCGGCCCTCGGTGAAGTGGCGCGGGCGCGGGGCATGGCTTCGATTGCCGAGGCTACGGGCCTGACGCGGGAGGGTTTGTATCGCACGCTGTCGAAGCAGGGCAATCCGAGTTTTAGCGCTGTGCTCAAGGTGATGAAGGCTTTGGGTATCAAGTTGAGGCCGGAGGCAGCTTAACTCATATTCTTCACCCTCCCTATCAGGGAGGGCCGGGGTGGGTGGAGGCTACAGGTGAGATTTGAGTTTGTTGCCTCCATCCACCCCCTGCCCCCTCCTTGTTAAGGAGGGGAAGTTGACATGGTCACAGAACATAATCCTTGACAAGCTTGTTATCCGTTCTATCTATGTTCCTTGACGGTTCTGGAAAGGAGGGACAATGTCGACCATGTCACGTCATTGCCAGAACCGTGTGCAGCGCCTGCGAGGCTGGGAGGGCGACACCCCCTGGTCTTCCGGGAGCCGGGGGTTAGAGCGTCAGATGGTCAAAGTGAATCGAAATTGATTCACAAATCAGTTTGAAGGTGATTCAAGTGCTGCGGAGGAGAATTTCCATGCCGCATGCTTTGTCGAATGATCTGCGTGAACGTGTTGTTGATTATGTTGAAGA
>JANMEM010000139.1:0-7659 GCA_031376985.1 Hyphomicrobiales bacterium | reverse complement strand
AAGCCTACCGCCTGCCGAGCTTTGCCCTCGCCATGAACAAGACAACGGGCCTCGCCACGGGATCAGGCCGCTCCATCTCGGGTGTTGATCTGGGTTCAGCCGTGCGCATTGCTTTGGAGCAGGGCCTCATCACCAAGGGCGGCGGCCACGCCATGGCGGCCGGCCTCACGTTGAAAACTGAAGACCTCGCAGCGCTTCGTCAATTCTTCGATGAAACCCTGGCCGCCAGCGTCGAAGCCGCCCGCGATGACGCGTTGCTGGTCGATGGCGCATTGACGGCCACCGCTGCCACACTGGACCTGATCGAACTCCTCGAACAGGCAGGCCCCTACGGCTCGGCCCACCCAAGCCCCATGTTCGTCTTTCCCGCCCACCGCGTGCTCTACGCCGATGCGGCAGGTGCCGACCACATCCGCTGCACCATCGCCGCATCCGACGGCACCAAACTCAAAGCCATCGCCTTCCGCGCGATGGGCAACGAGATGGGGGAGTTGCTTATGTCCGAGCGATCATTCCCGCTGCATATCGCCGGGCGTTTGGTGGTCGATGAATGGGGTGCCAAGCGCGTTCCGAGCGTGCAGATTGAGGATGTAGCGAGGGTTGGATAACCCGCTTGCCAATCCCAATTTTCCCCCTTATAGACCGCCCTCGTTGACGCTGATTTGAGCGAAAACAACCCAGTGCGCCCTTCGTCTATCGGTTAGGACGACAGCCTTTCACGTTGTAAAGACGGGTTCGACTCCCGTAGGGCGCACCATTTTTCTGATTCCATGACACGCTGGTTTTTGTCGGGGTCGTTTGCCGTAACACCAGCGGTGCACGCGCAAAGCTGACAGCGATCAGCGGCAAGGCTGCGCCAAATGTCAGTGTCACATGCACATGTTCCGCCACCATGCCAATGAGCGGTGGCGCGGCGAAGAATGCGACCCATGAGAGCTGTGTCAGCGGCGCAACATTGATAGCGGTAGGGCGGCCGGCCGGTGATGTGCCGCTAGATTCAAGCCTTATGTCAAAGCATCACCTCTATCAAAGGTTTGAATATGGAAAGCAATTACAGATGCCAGGGCGACGGGCGGTCAATTACAACAGGAGTGCCAGTCATGCCCGCGAAGACGGGAATTCAAACTTTCCACGATTTCGCTGGTTGAAGTTTAGATTCCCAACTGCGTGAGAATGACAAGCAACTGGACGTGTTTCCAATCGATCACACAGCGCCCTAGTCAGTTCCAGAGCGTATGCGGCAATGTAGTTTATTGTCTCATGGCTCTATTGAAGGTTGCTCTGATTGGGCCTGTGTTGAGCAACTCAGCAAAGATAGAAAGTACATTTGCAAGTCTTGTTCATTCTGTTAATGAACGATTAAGGAATAAGGCAAAAGTGTGGCGTAGGGTCTCGCCCAAACGTGAAGAGGTCAGAGTGATGTTGGCAGTACGTAGGCTATTTTCACGTTGCAACCTCATTATTATTGGATTTTTGGCAGTCCTTTCAATCTCGCTCACGCCAGCTCCCGCATCAGCTTTTTTAGGTGATATTATCAGTATCACTGCAAGCCCCACAAGTTATACGGGAGCAGGTCAAGCCATCACTTTTACGTACGTTTTGGACAGCACTGGTCACACCCCGATTGGCGCAGAACTTACGCAGAGCAATTATTTTCCCATTCCCGCTTTGAGTCGATTTGCGCTTACGTGCCCAACTTTGCCCGGTTTTGGAAATCCCATTACCTGCACAGCAGTTTATGTAACGAAAGTCACCGATATTGGCAATTTGCAGGAACAGGCATCAGGAGGAATCGTCAACAGCAATGGCGCTTTTCAAGGTGGAAACAGCAACGGAATACCGACGTCTTCCAATATTGTTACTTTCATCAATGCACCGCCCCCACCCACTGTCACTTCCATTTCCCCAACGGCAGGCCCCACGTTAGGTGGCACCACCGTTACCATTACGGGCACGAATCTGACTGGGGCAACTGCAGTAAAATTTGGCGCGGCAAATGCCACCTTCGTTACCGTAAATTCTGCGACGTCAATGACAGCAAGGTCACCTGCCGGAGCAGCAGGCACTGTGGATATCATAGTCACCACGCCAGGCGGCACCAGTGTCACCAGTGCGGCCGATCAGTTCACCTATCTGACCCCGCCCACCATCACCTCAATTTCGCCAACCTTTGGTCCACCAGCTGGGGGAACCGTTGTTACCATTACAGGAACCGACTTCACTAGGGTTCAGAACGTGTTTTTTGGCGCTTTGCCTGCCACCAGCTTCACGGTTAATTCTGCAACATCTATATTGGCAACAGCTCCTCCGGGCTTTGCTGGTGGCTCGGTGCCTGTTTTTGTTTTGGCGACGGGAGGACGGGCTGCCACCACTGTTGCAAATCAATTCACCTATGTTCTGCTGCCGCCGCAAATTACGACCGACTTCAGCCCCGATACAATTGTGTCGGGTTTTGCAAGTACGCTGACCTACTCCATTACCAACCCAAATGCCGTTCCGCTTCCTGGCGTGGCATTCACCAACCTCTTTCCTGGTGGTATGACTTTATTCGATGCGTCAGGAGATTGCGGCGCGATTGTAAAGGGCGTTTCGTCTGTAGAGCTGCAGCCTTCGACGCTGGCAGCAAACGCAAGCTGCACGGTTACGGCAATGGTCACTGCAAATTCGCCAGCCGTGTATACCAATGTTGTTACCGTGACGGCACCGGGAACTAATCTCGCAGCTCAAAGCACGGCAACCGCAACACTGACCGTCAACCAACTTCCGGCGATCACCAGTGCTGATAATGTGACATTCACGGAAGGTTTCGCAGGAAGCTTCACCGTTACTGCGACTGGTTTTCCGACCCCCTCCGTAATTGAGGTAGGCGCTTTGCCTGCAGGTGTGAGCTTCACTGACAATGGCAACGGCACAGCGACACTCGCCGGAACACCGGCCGCTGGGACAAGTGGCACTTATTCGTTGACAGTCGAAGCCACCAACACAGTCGCCAACGTCGTTTGGACGGCATCTCAGGCCTTTACGCTCACCGTCGTTGCGGCACCGGCCATTGTCACCAACCCCACTGACCAATCTGTCGTCGCCGGGGCAACAGGCACATTCACAGCATCGGCAACGGGCGTGCCAGCACCCACGGTGCTGTGGCAATTTAGTACGGATGGTGGTGCCACATTCAATAACTTAGATAGTGGAACAATCACAAACATCCCTGGTGGAACGGCCTCGGCCTTGTCGTATTTTTCTCAGGCCGTCGACATTGGCACACAAATCCAAGTCCGCGCGGTGTTTTTCAACAGTGCTGGCACGGTGACGACCACTGTCGCAACACTGACCGTCAATCAAGTGCCACAGACCATCGCTTTCACAGCGCCAGGCCCACAGGTGTTTGCGCCCGGTGGCACAGTGGGCCTGACGGCAACGGGCGGTGCGTCCGGTAATCCCGTCACCTTTGCATCGAACACAACGGGCGTATGCACCACGGGCGGTGTCAATGGCGCCACAGTGACATTTGTTGCAGCAGGAACCTGTTCCATCACATCGTCACAGGCAGGCAATGCAGGCTACACCGCCGCTGCTGATGTGACCGACAGTTTCAGCATCGGTCAGGCTTCGCAAACAGTGGCCTTTACCTCAACACCACCCAGCCCGGCTCTGGTCGGCGGCCCAACCTATCTCGTCTCCGTAACCGGTGGCGGTTCAGGTAATCCTGTGACCCTTGCCATAGACGCTGCCAGCGCGGGCGCTTGCAGCATTTCAGGCAGCACCGTCACTTTCCTGGCTTCTGGCACCTGCACGATTAATGCTGCCCAGGCGGGCAATGCAAACTTTGTGGCAGGCAGCGCGTCCCAGACTTTCTCGGTGCAAGACACTGTCGGTCCGACGGCCAAGGCCATTGGCGGGTTCATTTCAGACCGCGCCAATCTGATTGTCTCCAACCTGTTTGACATGGACCGCCAGATCGACCGCCTGAACGAGGCGCAACAGGGCGAAAACGGTGACGGTGGCGGCAGTAATTTCGCAGAGAACGGCAAGGGCGATCTGCTGCCCATGCTGAAATCATCAAGGCAGGGCTCCGGCTCGACAGGTGCCGCCATGGCGCAGCCTGAAGGCGGGCAGGGTGCTTCGGCACTGGAGTCATTCCTCTATAATTATATTTCGGCAGCAGGTGAAAGCGGCAATCCGCTGGCCTTCAACTACTCCGGTGCCATTGATGCCCATGCCCGCTTTGGCAAAGGCGCTGATGCCGTTGCCATGAAGGCAAGTCTCAGCCAATTGGTAAAGTGGCGGCAACAACGCGAACAGGGCGAGATGCAATCGCTTGGCCTTGACCATGGCGTGAACAGCTCCACCTTCATGCCCCTCGATATCTGGATGGAAGCAAACTACGCCACCTATTCCGGTGAACGTGATGGCAAGTTCGGCATGCTGACAGTGGGTGCTGACTATGTGTTCAACCCAAATCTGTTGGCGGGGTTCTATGGCCAATTTGATGACATGCAGCAGCATTCAGGCACCCGCATCCATGGCACCGGCTGGATGGCCGGACCCTATGCCACGCTGCGCCTGTCCGATCATGTGTTCTGGCAAGGCCGTGCGGGTTGGGGCCAGTCCAGCAATGACATCAGCACGGGCGGCAACACCGATCATTTCAACAGCATGCGCTGGCTTATGTCTTCATCGCTTTCAGGACGCTGGGATGCAGGCAATGGCCTGCTGTTCTCGCCAACCGCAAGCTTCACCTATTTTGAAGACCGCTCGAAGAGTTACATTGACAGTCTCTCAGTGTTGATCCCCGGCGTCAGGACACGGCTGGGGCAGGTTATGCTTAGCCCGTAAATGAGCTACGGCTTCACCGCGGAAAACGGCCTGTGGGTGGAGCCTGATATCGCCACGGAACTGATCTGGAACTTTGCCAGCACGAATATCGACGGTCTGGGCGCACTTGACGATACGGCCACAGGACCAAAAGGCTTGCGTGGAAGGGTAAAGGCTGGCCTCAAAGTGAGAACGCCATCAGGCATCACATTTGGTGCATCAGGCGCCTATGACGGCATTGGCGCATCGGGCTATTCAGCAGTCTCGGGCAAGGCGACGGTGACCATTCCGTTGAATTAAGGGCAATCACGCATTGGCGTGAACCTCACCCTTCCGGTTTTGCATGGTTACAGCCCTTGCCTTGGCGAAGGCTTTGTTCTTGTCTGATCGGATGGAGTGCAATCATGTTTGATGATCTGAAAAACAAAGTCGTTGTCGTCACCGGTGGCGTGACGGGTATTGGTGGGGCTGCGTCACTTGGCTTTGCAGCCAACGGTGCAAAAGTTCTGGCACAATATTTTGGGGGTGGGCCGGAATTGGCGACCATTGAAGCTGCGGGGATCAGTACGATCAAGCTGGACCTGACGGAACCCGATGCGCCGGAACAATTGATTGCCCATGCCATGGAATCCTTTGGCCGCATTGATGTGATCGTCAACAATGCGGGCAGCCTTGTGGCACGCACACCTTTGCCGGATTTAAATGATGATTTCATCGACAAGGTGTTTGATTTGAACTGCCGTCAGCTCATTCATTGTTGCCGCATCGCTGCTGACCATATGGTGAAACAGGGCCATGGCAACATCATCAACGTTACATCGATTGCCGCCCGCAATGGCGCAAGCCCCGGTGGCAGTGTTTATGCGGGGGCCAAAGGTTTCGTGTCGGCCTTCACCAAAAGTCTGGCGCGGGAACTGGTGGGAAACAATATCCGCGTTAACTGTGTTTCTCCTGGCACCATTCACACGGCATTCCATGATCGCTTTTCAACCGCTGAAAAACGCGCGGCAACTGCGGCGACGATTCCGATGCTGCGTTTGGGTGTGGCCGATGATTGCACCGGAACCTTTCTCTATCTCGCCAGTGACAAGGCGTCTGGCTATGTGACGGGGCAGGTGGTTGAGGTGAATGGCGGACAGTTGATGGCATGAGTGCGGATCGCGCTTTGGCTGACGCTTACGACGTGTTGGCACCGGATGGATCAGAAGTGCGGATTCTTGCAAGTGGGGAACGCGGATCAATGGCGCATTTTACATTGCCGCCTAGACAAGTTTCACTGGCCGTTGCACATCGCACAGTGGAAGAGGTCTGGTTCGTGCTGTCAGGGCAGGGCCGCATGTGGCGGAAGGCGGATGAGGTGGAGACTGTCACCGAATTAACATCAGGGCTATCGCTGACGATTCCCGTGGGCACGCATTTTCAGTTTCGATGTGATGGAGCAGACGCGTTGAAATGTGTGGGGGTCACCATGCCGTCTTGGCCCGGCATGGATGAAGCCTACGAAGTCACGGGGAAATGGTGATTACCAACTCCCGATATTCGGCATGCTCGCCCAGGGTTCCTGCACCGGCAAATACCCGTCATCCTTCTGCAAGACTTCAATTGAAATGCCATCCGGTGTTTTGATGAAGGCCATGCGGCCTTCGCGGGGTGGACGGTTGATGGTGATGCCGTGCTTCATCAGCATCTCGCAATATTCGTAAATATTATCGACTTGATAAGCCAGATGACCAAAACTACGGCCGCCGGTATAGACTTCAGGATCCCAGTTGTAAGTCAGCTCCACCGGACACTCGGGGCTTTCCGGGCAGGCGACAAACACCAAAGTGAAGCGACCCTTGTCGCTGACATGGCGGCGTTGTTCGACAAAGCCCAGTTTGTTGACGAAGAAATCGAGTGAAGCATCAAGGTCTGTGACGCGGATCATGGTGTGCAGATATTTCATGTTTCTCTCCTGAATCGAATGACTGATTCATTCCCGAAAACGAATCAATGCGCCAGATATTTCGGTGGAAGGGCTGCACTGCAAAGATATCTGTTGTTGCAAAGGCCAAGTTGCCACGTTGCATCATGCAACGCTCCATCCGTGAAATGCTTGTGAACATGGCGAAATTCCACATGAACAATGATATTTGTGCATCTGCGAAATGCCTCTGCAGATTTTTCCACGACCAACAATCACTGGCATCTGTACAAAGCACCAGATTTTCGTTCATATTGGTTAACGGGGCGGCAATGAGGCATTGCTGCATGGGTTTGGGTAAGTAAAATGGCGGCTCCAGAACAAGACGAGGTCACGCGCGTTGGTGTGACACAAACAGATTTAATGCAGACACCGAATGTCATCAACATTGATGGCTTGGTCAAGTGGTTCGATGTGGGACGGGGCTATGGCTTCGTCATACCCGACAATGGACTTCCCGATATCCTTCTTCATCTCTCGTGTCTGAAGCGCGATGGTTTTGATGCGCCGCTTGAAGGCACACGCGTGACCTGTGAAGTTGTGGCGCGCCAAAAAGGCTATCAATGTTTGCGCGTCTTGTCGGTTGATCAATCGACAGCCATTCACCCTGTTGAACGCCGCGCCCGCACCCACAATGAAGTTCAGCCGACAACAGGCTGGGTCCGTGCGAAAGTTAAATGGTTCAACCGCGCCCGTGGCTTTGGCTTTGTCAGCGAAGGCGAAGGCCTGGGCGATATTTTTGTGCATATGGAAGTGTTGCGCAAGACAGCCATGAGCGAACTGGTGCCGGACGACTGGGTCTACGTGCGTTATGGCGACAGCAACCGCGGCAAGATGGCGTCAGAAGTGCGCATCAGCCTTGAAGGCGGTCCTGCGCTCAC
>JANMEM010000371.1:0-2641 GCA_031376985.1 Hyphomicrobiales bacterium | reverse complement strand
ATGGAATGCCAGCTTTCTTGGCTTCCATAACGGCGGGGATCAAAGGCTTTTCTTCGCGCGGTGCCAACAGGATCACGTCGACCTTTTGCGCGATCATCGAACGCACGTCAGCCACCTGCTTTGCAGCAGAACCGGCAGCATCAGTATAAACCAGCTGCCAGCCACGCTTTGCAGCTTCATCCTGCATGCTCTTGGTCTGCGCCAGACGCCATGGATTGTTGCTTTCAGTCTGTGCGAAACCAACCTTGTAGGTGGCTTTCTTTTCCAGCTTCGGCAAAGCCGCATAAGCTGGGCGGAATGTGAACCCGCCAATGGTAATACCACCAGCGATTTTCAAAAGATTACGGCGATTAACTGTCATTTGGAACCTCCACGTTGGGCCATTCTGCATGTTTACGCCGGGACAGGCCCATGTCCGCGCACTCACAACTCGTTGCGAAAAGGCAAGCACCTGCTTCGCCCCTTCTTCACTAGTAGCTGATAAATCATACAAATAGTCAAGACCTCAAGTGTTGTGCGCCGCAGCAATTCGCGTTCTTCCCCTCACGTTCCCGGCGATGTGTAGCAACGCACACAGATTGATTGGAACAAGTGACGTTTCACTTCGTTGTTTTCGACAACACGGAGAAATATCATGGCCAAAAAACCAGAAGCTCATCGTCAACCTGAAGCGCTCGCAAAATTTGGCGAGTCCGCGCGTGATCAGAATTCCGGGACCAAGCGTCCCGGACTTTTTGCCAACGAGGAATCAGCCGCCATTCCGACTGATCCCAAACTCAAGCAGGACGCAGCAGAAAAAGTCTTCCGTGAAGGTGTCTATCACGACGACGAAGGTGCCGACGAGGCAATCAAAAAATTGCCGGACCGGATATTGAAAAAATAAACCAAAGCAAACCCATAGGAGATTTATCATGTCACACTTTGAAACTGAAATTGAACGCGAAGCCCGCATCCGTGCATCGCAAGCTTATGCATCGCGCGTCATGCATACAAACACCGGCCCCTCTTTCGAACCCCGTGACATCGCAGCCGCAGCACTTGCCGCCGCGATGATGCTGGGGCCCTTGACCGCCTATGCCGTGGGCTTCGGCGGCTGATACCATCGGCAGTCAGCAGGTGAAATGTCACCTGCTGACTCGATGTGGACTCCGCACTCCAAATGCGGAAACATGAAGCCACATGAAAGCTTCCATTTCCAACTTTACTTCTGTTAACCGCGCTGTACTTGCCATTTTTTACACTTTGGCAGGTGTCCTGCACATTGTCTGGCCAGCCCCCTTCCTCACAATCACACCGCTATGGGTACCTTGGCCTATGACCGTCATAGTGCTGACTGGCCTTTGCGAAATCGCAGGCGCTGTCGGGTTGATACTGCCGCACTTCCGAAAAGCCGCAGGCGTGGGCCTCGCCTTCTACGCGGTAGCCGTCTTCCCCGCCAACATCAACCACGCCATGCTGGACATGAGCCTAGCCCAACCCGTACTGGGCCTCTGGTATCATGTGCCAAGGTTCATGCTGCAACCCATACTGGTCTGGGCCGCCTTGTTTGCAGCAGGCGTAATCAATTGGCCATCCACCAAACCCTTTCCTCGCCCCTGAGGGCGGGGCCAAGGGGCGGGTGATGGCCAAAAGCTGAAAAAATCAATATCGTCGTTTCCGCCAAAGATGCCCTTCGTATTACGGGTGTATCCAACAACTTTGACGGCATTTGGTTGATGCAACTCTTTCCGTAACTTGTTAGCCTCGGCGCGGTGACAGCGAAACGGGAGGATGCATGCTGAATGTAAGACGGGTTTTAGGCCACAAGCAGCATGACTTCACCAAAATGTCCGCCGAGGAGGGTTTTGAACTGGGACCACCTCATTCATCCGACGAATTGATACTGCTGGACGAACCAGGATGGACGTTGTTCGAGTTCGATTTTAAAACAAACCGCGCCATATTCATTGATGTCGGACCAGACGGCGATGTGATCAACGTACCATTTTCCTACAGCACACAAATGCGCGTCGCAAAACATTGGGCGACCATCGACCTTGACGCATTTTTAAAGTTATCGGCAGAAATCAGAACGCCGCATTGGTTCCTGCATGTTCACAACATTGGCCACTGCGGCTCCACGCTGTTCCATCATGTCTTGAATGCCAGTGACAATGTCTGGAGCATCTCCGAACCCAAGTTCACCCGTGATATCGCAATGAACCGGACGTCGCTGTCGTGTGGACGGCAAGTCGCACTAGCCAAGGCGGGGCTGCAATTCCTGACGCTCTATCCTCGCGCAACAGAACGTAACTGTATCGCAGTCAAGCATTTCAGCCAAGGCACCAAGATATTCGATATTTGGCAAGATGCTTCAAGCGATGCCCGAACCGTTTTCATGTATCGAGATGCAATGTCGTGGTGCAATTCCAATTTTGGCTTTTGGCAACGCTGGGGCTTGCCGGCACCTATGCCTTTCAGCGAACGTCATTTTGTCTGGGACACAGAGTCCGGTTATGAAGGTGAAGCATACTTGCAAGGGTTGGTTGATTTCAATCGTGAGGGACTGACCTTCGCCGAGCTGGCCGCTTGCTCATGGGTTCTCCATGTTCAGGAATTTTTGCAAGCCAGGCAGAACGGACTGCATGCGATGGCTTTGCGG
>JANMEM010000268.1:0-10793 GCA_031376985.1 Hyphomicrobiales bacterium | reverse complement strand
TTTATCATCCACCCCCAACGCAAGGACATTGCGGCCTTCAGCTTTGCCAATGACAAAGGGCAGACGCTTGATTTGTCGAAGTGGAAAGGCCGCGTGGTGCTGCTCAATCTCTGGGCCACCTGGTGCGCACCCTGCCGCAAGGAAATGCCGGACCTGTCAAAGCTGCAAACAGCGTTGGGCGGGCCGGACTTTGAAGTCGTGGCCTTGAGCCTTGACCGCAAAGGACTGGCCGCATCGCAGGCGTTTTTGAAGGAGACCGGTGTTTCAAATCTGGCCGCCTATGTGCAGCCGGATGGCAAGCCCCTGGCGGCGCTGGAGGCTTTGGGCCTCCCCGCAACGATCCTGATTGATCGGAATGGCAAGGAAGCGGGGCGAATTCTGGGCTCGGTGGATTGGGCCTCACCGGAGTCACAGGCCATGGTGAAGGCGCTGCTGGCGGAGAAGTGATGCTAGCACTTGCTAGCATCTGCATTCACTGTTATATTCGCCTCATGACACAGTCCCAACTTTCCATACGGTCAGACAAGGCCAAGGCCATGGCGCATCAGTTTGCAAATGAAGACCGCCGGACCATTACGCAAGTCATTGAAATTGCCTTGGAACTTTACGGTGATCAACGGCATGCTGCAAAGAAGGAATCCGCTGATGAATTCTGGGATCGTCTGGTCCGTGAAAATCATGCCGATGGGGATGCCGACATTGATCTGGATGCCATCATCAGGGAAGACTACAAACCACACGAGCCCATCGCACTATGATTTTTCTTGATACCAATGTGGTATCTGAACTCATGCGGCCTGAACCTGAACCAGCCGTTCTAACGTGGATAAAAAGGCATGAAGAAGAACTGGCATTGAGCACAATTGCAATTGCTGAAATCTCCTTTGGCATCGAGCGAATCAGGCCTGCTGAACGCTCCCACCGTTTGGAACGAACGTTCAAAAGCCTGCGGGGACGTCTGAAAGATAATATTTTTGACTTTGATGAAGTTGCTGCTCTTGCCTACGGTAATTTTTCCGGGCTTCGAAAGCGCAGTGGAGAACCAGTGGCGATCGCTGACGGGATGATTGCCGCCGTGGCCTTGCGTCACAAGGCTCAACTAGCCACACGCAATACCAAACATTTTCTCAGATCAGGACTGAAGTTAATCAATCCGTGGACGGATTAATTTACCGCGTCGGCACTGGCACTTCGCCACGGTAGTCATAAAACCCGCGCTTGGTTTTCCGTCCCAGCCAGCCGGCTTCAACATATTTGACCAGCAAGGGGCAGGGGCGGTATTTTGAATCGCTCAGGCCTTCGTGCAGCACCTGCATAATGGAGAGGCAGGTATCGAGGCCGATGAAGTCTGCCAATTGCAATGGGCCCATTGGGTGATGTGCGCCCAGTTTCATGGCGGTGTCGATGGCTTCAACGCCACCCACGCCTTCATAAAGCACATAAACGGCTTCATTGATCATCGGCAGCAATATGCGGTTGACGATGAAGGCGGGGAAGTCTTCCGAGACTGCGATGGTCTTTTTCAAGCCGATGGCGAAGGCTTTGACAGTCTGAAATGTTGCGTCGTCGGTGGCAATGCCGCGGATCAGCTCGACCAGCTCCATAACCGGAACCGGATTCATGAAATGCACGCCCATGAATTTTTCCGGACGGTCTGTTGCTGCGGCGAGACGGGTAATCGAGATTGACGAGGTGTTGGAGCCGAGCAGGGCTTCGGGCTTCAGATGGGGTGACAGTTTTGCAAAAATCTCGTGCTTCAGCGCTTCTTTTTCGGTTGCAGCTTCAATGACGAGATCATGGTCGCTGAAACCTGCAAAATCAGGAACGGCGCTGATACGGGAAAGTGCATTGTTGCGTTGCTCTTCGGTGATCTTGCCCGACTTGAGCTGCCTCGCCATATTGCCTGCGATGAGCTCTTTGCCCGCAGCAATGCGCTCGGGTGTTATGTCGTTCAGGCCAACCTCATAGCCAGCGAGAGCACAGACATGGGCGATGCCGGAGCCCATTTGTCCGGCGCCGATAACGCCGACTTTTGTGATTTTCATATTGGTTTTTCGACTGTTCAGGTTCAAATGTAGTTTAAACCTAACCCCCGGAAGGGCGCACTGCAAGCGCCTTTCGCAATTGCGAAGAGCCCCCCAATGTCGCAGTCTACCGGAACCACCAACAGCACGTCGCTGTGGATGTTGATGCTGGGCAACTTTGTCATCGGCACGGGCATTCTGTTGCCTGCCGGATTGCTCAATGATCTGACTGCCGATTTCGGCATTACCGCTGCAAGGGCCGGACTCTTGTTATTCGTCGGCGGATTGGTTGTGGGAATTGGAGCACCGCTGCTTGCCGCAATGACCAGCCGGATTGAACGTCGAACGCTGTTGGTGGCATCACTCTGCCTTTATGCCTTGGGTCATGCCGCCGCAGCTGTTGCACCTTCATTTGAATTACAGTTGTTTTTAAGGGCGGTCACCGTGATCGGTGCGGCGGTGTTCACACCACAGGCAGCCTCAACCGTTGGACTATTGGTGCCTGCCGAAAAACGGGCTTCCGCTATCGCCTTTATTTTTATTGGCTGGTCGGCGGCCTCGGTGGCGGGCATTCCGCTTGGTACATTATTGTCCCAGGCCTTTGGCTGGCGGTCGGTTTACGGGCTTATGGCAGGGCTTTCACTGGTTGCGGCCCTTGGTGTGTGGTTCACACTGAAGCCCAGGCTTTATGTCGTGCCATTGAGTCTGGCGGCGTGGAAAGAGACGTTGTCTTCACCCCTGTTGTGGCTGGTGTTCATGGTCACACTGCTGTCGATGTCAGGTCAGTTCACTATGTTTGGCTATATCGCTCCCATCCTGCGGGATGGTTTTGGCGCATCACCACACATGATTTCGGTCATGTTTGCGGTCGTTGGTGTTGCAGGCGTGACTGGAAATACCATTGCGTCACGGGTGGTGGCCCAGCTTGGCATTGACCGGGTGATTGCTGTGGCACTTCTCTCACTCTGTGTCGGCTTTGCAGGCTTTGCAGTGTTTTGGGGACAAATTGTACCGGCCTTGTTTGCTGCAGCATTTTGGGGCTTTGGATCGTTCTCGTCGAACTCTCTCCAACAAAGCCGACTCGTGGCGCTTGCACCGCACCTTGCGGCGGCCACGGTCGCCCTCAATACGTCGGTGGTCTATCTTGGCCAGTCGCTTGGTTCGGTAGCAGGTGGGCGTATGGTGGACAGCGGCCAGATGACGGCTACTCCTTTTGTGGCATTGGCGTTTATGTCCGGAGCGCTGGTCTTGTCCTTGTTGGCGGAGCGGCTTACGCGCCGGACAGTTTTGGGGTCTTGAGCAATACCCGCAACACCTGGGCGAGGTCTTGTCCACGCTTCAGGATCAATCCACCATGGGCCACAACTGAATATTGACCCTGCTTGCGGGCGAGCGCCGGGGTTTTGATGATTCGATAGAGTGGTTGTTCAGAAGCCCGGCGGAACACCATAAAGGTTGCGGCATCCTTGCCAAAGTCCATGGCATAGTCCCGCCATTCGCCTGAAGCGACGTGACGACCGTAGAGATTGAGGATTTGCGACAATTCCTGACGGTCAAAGGATACGGATTTGGGTGCGGCCGGAAAACGAATCACGTCGGCGGAGTTTTCACTCCGCAATCGCTCATCAACTGAATTCTCCATGTCCGAACCCCCGTTGCTCTTTGCCCGTCATGTGGCCGTCACTTTGAAATGCTTCGTATGAATTTACAAGGCTTCGCGCAAATTTCTCTATTTTGCCCCATTTGCGCCGCGCCTTGGCCAATGTGCGGGATGATAAATTCCGTGTTGCCTCGATAGCCCGGCTGGGCGCGCTCCGGTTCCAAGCCCCCCAGCCCCCCTGAGCAGATTGCTCCAGCCGGGCGCTTTTTGTGGTTGCGTTGCGTAGCGTTTGTACGTGAGGCGTCAAGTTTTCATACGGCCGGTTGTTACCGGCCGTTTTTTTTGTGGGCTTGACGCCTCATGGCAGCGCCCCATATCTCAGTCCAGAAATGGGAATTGATGATGGCAAAAGCAGATAAAACCGAAATTGGCAAACCACAGGCGTTTCAGGCCGAGGTGGCGAAGCTTCTGCAATTGATGGTACATTCCGTCTATTCGGACCGCGATGTGTTTTTGCGGGAGTTGATCTCGAACGCTTCGGACGCTTTGGACAAGTTGCGTTACGAGGCGATTGCCAAGCCTGAGCTTCTGGAGAAGGAGCCAACGCTTTCGATTTCAATCACGCCGGACAAGACGGCAAAGACCCTGACCATCAGCGATACCGGCATCGGCATGACCGCGGACGAGCTTGCCGGAAATCTGGGAACCATTGCGCGGTCCGGCACCGAAGCCTTCGTGAAAAAGGCGAAAGATGCAGCACCGGATTTGATCGGGCGCTTTGGCGTGGGTTTCTATGCGGCGTTTATGGTGGCCGACAAAGTTATTGTCACCTCGCGGAAAGCAGGATCGGCCAAAAGTCATAGTTGGGAATCTGACGGACTTGGCACCTTTACCGTGGAGGAAGCGGAGAAGTCGCCGCGCGGAACTACAATCACGCTGCATCTGAAAGATGACGCGTCGGACTTTCTGGATGCATGGAAAATCGAGAGCGTGGTCAAAGCCTATTCGGACCATATCGCCCATCCCATCATGTTGAGCGGTGAGGGCGAACCCCGACAGATCAATTCCGGCAGTGCCATTTGGACTCGCGCCAAGAATGAAGTGACGGCGGAACAGCACAAGGAGTTCTATTCGGCTCTGGCCATGCGGAAGGTGATCCCGCACTTACCATTCACTACCGAGCCGAGGGTCGTCACGAATATAATGTGTTGCTTTATGTTCCAGGTGAAAAGCCATTTGATTTGTATGATCCTGAACGCAAGGGCCGTCAGAAACTCTATGTGCGGCGCGTGTTCATTGCTGATGATGCGCAATTGCTACCACCCTATTTGCGCTTCGTCCGCGGTGTGGTTGATTCCTCCGACATGCCACTGAACCTGTCTCGTGAAATGTTGCAGAATAATCCCGATGTGGCGGCGGTGCGCAAGGCGGTGACCAACCGGGTGCTGCAAGAATTCAAAAAGCTGTCCGAAAAGGATGCCGACGCCTTCACCAAGATATGGGAGCTTTATGCTCCGGTGATCAAGGAAGGCCTTTACGAGGACTATGAGCGGCGCGACCAGTTGTTTGAGCTGGCGCGGTTTGCCTCCACCAAATCACCTGTGATGTCGCTCAAGGACTACGTGGCGGGCCTCAAGGAAAACCAGACGTCGATCTACTACATCACAGCGGAGGATGCAGCGAAAGCCGCCGCCAGTCCACAGCTTGAGGGTTACAAGGCGCGGGACATTGAGGTGCTGTTGCTGACGGACCCTGTGGATTCATTCTGGATACGTACGGCCATGGGTTTTGAGGGAAAGCCATTTGTGTCGGTGACGCAAGGGGCGGGTGATCTTGAAAACATCAAACCTGCGGACGCACCGAAAGAAGATTTCAAGGCCGATGCCGCAACGGAAGCCCTGATTGCAAACATGAAGGCAGCCTTGGGCGACAAAGTGAAAGATGTTCGCGTGTCAAAGCGACTCACTGAAAGTGCCGTCTGCCTTGTCAATGACGCGACGCTGGATCGTAATCTTGAGAGGTTGTTGTCACGGCAGAAGGACTCCGGCGTTTCCATCAGTGCGCCGGTGTTGGAGATCAATCCCAACCATGCGCTGATCAAGGCGCTGGCAAAATCCAGTGATGTGACTGATGCGGCGTTCCTGCTGCTGGATCAGGCCTTCATTCTCGAAGGCGAGCAAGTGGCAGATCCCGCCGGCTTTGCGCGGCGCTTGGGCGACGTGATGGCGAAGGCGTTCAGTTGAAGCGTAATGTTGGCGACCCTGCGCTTGATGTGATCACGCTTTCCAACCGGCGCATGGCAGTATCGAACGCGCACACAGGGTTTAACTTCAATCTGTTCGCCAAATAACACCCTGCGAGAAAATCCCCAGTCCCATGCGGCACATGGGCGTGGCGTTGCATGATATGGGTTTGTTGATCGTCGCCGATGTGAAGCATCGTTGCCAACTGATCAGCGCCATTAGGCACAGAAGTAACAATCGTTTCGGTGACGTTGAGGTGCTTTACGGCATCACTCACCTTGGCAATTCCAGTCAGCCATGTCAGTTCAAATAGATTCGGTGTCGTAATAGTGGCCAGTGGCAGCAACTCATCCCGTATTGCTTCTGCCACATCAATCGGCACATAGAGTGCACCATGGTCACCGATCACCGGATCAACCAACACATGAAGTGATTCATGTCCAGCTTTGAGGGCAGCAATTTGTTTCGCAACCGCAATGACTTGTACAGCCGAGGTGAAGTAGCCTGTCATGACGGCGTCCAACCCGTCAAAAGCATTGATGTGGGTGAGCGCAACCAGCATTTCCTGAATGAGTGGTGCGGGCATGGCTTGGCCTGATGGTTTTCCGTGGCCGGGGTGGTTAGACAAAATGACCGTGGGGATTTGCATCACCTCATGGCCTTCAGCTTGAAGGGCTGGAACTGCGCCCGAATTGCCGACGGGGCCATAGACCGTCTGTGACGAGATGCAGAGCACCCGTGCCATCAGATGATGTTCTTTTCAAACAACAATTCGTTTCGCTTGAAGCGGGCATAATCCAACCGCTTCACATCAATGCTGCGATACTCGCCGAACATGATTTGTTCGGCGGTCAACATGCCGGAAGCTGGTCCCTGCTGGATGCCATGACCGGAAAAGCCGTTGGCGAAGATGAAATTTGAGATCACGGGATGGCGGCCATAGATGCCGTTCTGGTCGAGGGCATTGTAGTCATAATGGCCGACCCAGCTGCTGACGACTTTCAGGGATTCAAACACTGGAATGCGTTCGGCGAGAAAGGGCCATATGTGGTCCTCAAACCACCGATGGTCCATCTCCCAGTCCACGGGATGAGGTTCGTCCGCTTCCTCGGGTGAGTTGCCGCAGAGAAAGTTACGGCCTTCTGGCCGCATATACATGCCCGACCAATCGGTGGTGAGGGGGCCTTTGCGCAGGGCCTCTGATGCATCGGGGCAGTCCAGCACATAGACATAGCGTTTGCGTGGCCCCACGGGCAGGTCAATGCTTGCCATGGAAGCCAAAGCACCTGCCCCCGCCCCCGCCGCATTGACCAGTTCACCGCAGCCAATGGTTTCGCCTGTGTCCAAGGCTACCGATGTGACGCGTTGGCCATCACTTGCAAGCCCCGCCACGCGCGCCGGGATCAGTTCCACACCTTGCGCAAGCGCTGGCTTCCGAAACAGGGCCATCAGTGAATAGGGGTCAAGCCAGCCTTCGCCCGACAAACCGAAACAGCCCGCTGCGATGCCGTCCGTGTTGAGATAGGGGAAGCGGGCTTTCAGTTCGGGGGCCGTCAGCAGTGCATTGTTGGCACCACAGGCCAACTGTGTGGCGTGGTTTTCTTCGAGTGTGTACAAGCCTTCCTGTGAGGCCAGAATCAGATAGCCCTGTTCCTTGAAACCCACGTCAGCATCGGCCCCGAATTCCTGTTTCAGGTTGCGTATCAGGTTCAGGCCGAACATCGAGAGGGCGATATTCTCAGGCGTTGAAAACTGTTGGCGCAGGCCGCCCAGAGACAGGGCTGTGCAGCTCTGCTTGAAGCTGGTGTCCATTTCAACAATTGCGATAGAGCCCTTGAAACCTTGTTTCTTCAGATAATAGGCAGTGGCTGATCCGACGACCGCTCCACCGACAATGACAACATCAAACTTGCGCATGGCTCAAGATTGCACGGGCCCGCACGGAACCTCAAGAGCCAGCCTCAGATGTAACCAGCGTCCATCAGCCACAGTAAAATGGAAGCGGTAATGGCGGCAAAGCCTGTTCCCAGCGCCACAGCACCGGAGACGGCTGGTACCGCCTCGTCGTTCTTCTGGGCGAACAGAAACGCATTGGCCCCAGTGGGCATGGCGGCAAAGAGAACCGCCACCTTGATCCACAGGGGTGGCAGGGTGACGGCGTAACGGGCGAGCAGAAACACAAAAAACGGCATGGCCAGCATCTTGAGGCCAATCAACGCAAACATGCCACCCCAACTGCCGCGCAAATTATAGGCCGCGAGAGATACGCCCAGCGCCACCAAGGCTGTTGGGACGCCAGAATCTGCCAGCATGGCCAACATCTTGTCGGGCACGATGTTCAAGCCAAGTCCGGTCAAACGCCAAATTGCACCCGCCAGCAGCGCGAGAATGATGGCGTTGGTGACCAGCATTTTGCCAAGGGTTTTGGCGGTGTCGACAATCGAGAATGTCGAGGAGTGGCGGGATAATTCCCGGTGCAAGGTCGCCGCCGTCCACAGCATGGGCGCGTGAATTGAAAGGATCATGCCCAAAGGTACAGCGATGGAGGGTCCGAAATGTGCGAGAGCCAGCGGCGTTCCGAGGAGTGCCAGATTTCCAAAGCCCGTGGCCATGGAGGCCGCCGCACCGCCAGAAACGTTGAGGCTGCTGATGAAACGTGAGGCAACCGCCGCCGCAATCCAAGCCAGTGCAAGACCTCCAAAAAAAGCAAACCACAAGGCCCAGGGCGCGCCATCCTGCGGGGCCATGGTGGCGACAGTGCGGAACAGAAAAGCGGGGATTGCGACGTTGAACACGAACAGGGTGATGCCGCGTCCCGCCACAGCATCAATAATATTAGCTCTGGCTAAACCGTATCCAACGACAATCAGGCCGAAGACAGGAAGGACCGTGGTGATGATGGCGTTCAAGGGACCGCACCCGTGGTGCATGCTTCGAGGCTTTGCTGCACAAAGCACCTCAGCATGAGGGATATTGTGTAACCCTCACCCTGAGGTGCCGCGCCTTTCGCGGCCTCGAAGGGCCTCACAACCAAGAATGGCTCACTTCATTCTTCTTTTCGAATGCCGCAATGCTGTCGGCCTTTTCCAGCGTCAAGCCGATGTCATCCAGGCCATTGAGCAGACAATGCTTGCGGAAGGGATCAATGTTGAACTTGATCACGCCGCCATCGGGCCCACGGATTTCCTGCGAGACCAGATCAATGGTCATGGTGGCGTTGGCACCGCGTTCGGCGTCGTCCATCAGAAGCTTCAATTGCTCCGGCGTTACCACGATTGGCAGAATGCCGTTCTTGAAGCTGTTGTTGTAGAAAATGTCTGCAAAGCTTGTCGAGATCACACAGCGGATACCGAAATCCGAAAGCGCCCAGGGTGCGTGTTCACGCGATGAGCCGCAGCCGAAGTTATCACCAGCCACCAGGATTTGTGCTTTGCGATAGGCGGGCTGGTTCAGAACGAAGTCCGGCAATTCCTGGCCGTCTTGCGTGAAGCGCATTTCGTAGAACAGTGATTTTCCCAAACCGGTGCGCTTGATGGTTTTTAGAAACTGCTTGGGAATGATCATGTCTGTATCGACATTGACGATGTTCAGGGGTGCGGCAACACCAGTGAGAGTGTCAAATTTTTGCATAGGTTTGTCCTTACAGATTGACGGAAGCCGCTTCATCGGCACCGATCATCAGGTTGAGGTTTTGCACGGCGGCACCGGAGGCACCTTTGCCGAGATTGTCATAGATTGCCATCAGCACCACCTGCCCACGCTTGTCATTGGCGAAGACGTTGAGGCGCATGTTGTTGGTGTTGTTGAGGGCTTGCGGATTCAGCACATCAGCATTGTCGAGGTCAGCCACGGCAATGAAACGGGAACCGAAATGATGAGCGGAAATGGCTGCGTGAATCTCCGAACCCGTAACACCGAACTTCATCTGCGAAAGATGCAGCGGAACTGTGGTCAACATGCCTTGTGCAAAATTTCCGACGACGGGCTGGAACAGCACATCATGCTTCAGGCCCGTATAGTGCTTCATCTCCGGCAAATGTTTGTGGTTCATGGTCAAGCCATAGGGCGCGTAATGTGAGGCGGTGTCACCCTGCGCGTCGTAGTCTTCAATCATTTTCTTGCCACCACCGGTATAGCCCGACACGCCGCCATAACTCAGAGCCACATCGGGCGAAAGCAAACCAGCTGCAACCAACGGCTTGACCAAAGCAATCAAGCCCTGCGGCCAACACCCTGGGTTCGCCACGCGCTTGGCATTGGCAATGCGGTCAGCATGGCCTGCATCAAGTTCCGGAAAGCCATAGGCCCAGTCCGGGTTGATGCGGAAAACTGTCGACGCATCAATGACACGGGTTTTGGATCCGGCATCAATAAGGCCCACGGCCTCAATCGCTGCTTCATCAGGCAGGCAGAGAATGGCCACATCGACGCTGTTCAGCAAGTCGCGGCGGGCCGAGGCATCTTTCCGCCGGGCTGGATCAATAGAAACCAGTTCCAGATCGGTGCGGCCTTTTAAACGATCCCTGATCTGGAGGCCGGTAGTTCCGGCTTCGCCGTCAATGAATATGGTGGGTTTGCTGCTCATGTTGGCGGCCTTCTAGACTGCGGTGCCGACGCTTTCAATATGAACTGAACATAAATGACGGCCTCAGCGGCGGTTCAGCCATGCACTCGTAAAACCAAAACATCGAAAGTGCCTACCCAAACCAAACAAATCAAACCCAAAGGAATACCACCATGAAAAAGACCCTCATCGCCCTCGCTGCTGTAACCGCTCTTGCCGCCGGCGCTTCTGCCGCCCAGGCCAAAGCCCATTTTGACATCTATTTTGGCGGCTACGGTGGCCATCACGGTTACAACAACTACTATGCACCAGTGTATTCAGATTATCAGCCAGACTGCCATTATGTGACGGTGAAGAAGGTG
>JANMEM010000238.1:0-21595 GCA_031376985.1 Hyphomicrobiales bacterium | reverse complement strand
GAGTTTTCGCGTGACAAGGTCAATGGCCTGAATGCCATTGGTGCCTTCGTAAATTGGCAAGATGCGCGCATCACGGTAATACTGGGCAACACCTGTGTCTTCGATATATCCCATGCCGCCATGGACCTGGAGTGCAGTTGAGGTCACGTCCACTGCAATGTCGGTCGCATAGGATTTTGCCAAGGGGGTGAGCAGTGATGCTTGTGCGGTGGCACGCTTTCTGTCGGTTTCTGACGAAGCGCGAGTACTCTCATCAATGGCGGAAGCTGTGGCCATGCACAGCATACGGGCTGCCGCCGTTTTTGCCCGCATGTCGATCAACATACGCTTTACATCAGGGTGATGGATGATGGCGGTCTGTTCTTCACCACGGGCAGACAATCGACCCTGCTGCCGCTCTCTTGCAAAGGCAAATGCTGCCTGCATAGCCCTTTGCGCCAGTGCCACGCCTTGCACGCCTACAAGCAGCCTGGCATTGTTCATCATGGTGAACATGCAATTGAGACCGCGATTTTCCTCACCGATCAACCAGCCTTTGGCACCTTCATGGTCACCATAGACCATGGTGCAGGTGGGTGAGCCATTAATGCCCAGCTTGTGCTCAAGCGAATGACAACGCAGGTCGTTGCGGGTGCCATCGGCCAGGATTTTTGGAACCAGAAACAGCGAAATACCTCGCGTGCCTTGGGGTGCATCTTCAAGCCGGGCCAAAACCAGGTGGATGATGTTTGATGAACACTCATGCTCGCCATAGGTGATGTAGATCTTGTTGCCAGTGATACGGTAGCTGCCATCATTCTTGCGTAACGCCTTGCAGCGCAGTTGCGAAAGATCGGAACCTGATTGTGGCTCCGTCAGGTTCATGGTGCCGGACCATTCCCCGGAAACCAGCTTGGGTAAATAATGTTGCTTCAAACCCTCCGACGCATGGGCAGCAATGGCTTCAATGGCTCCCGTCGTCAACAAAGGACAAAGCGCAAAGGCCAGCGATGCTGCATTCCACAATTCAGTACACGCAGCCTGCAACAAGAACGGCAAATTTTGGCCTTCATAGGCGGCGGGGCCTGTGAGGCTGTTCCACCCTGCTGTGCACCAATCCCGATAAGTTTCTTGCCAGCCGGGCGGTGTGATAACTTTTCCGTCCACAAGCTGCGCCGGGTTTTGGTCACCAACCCTGTTCAAGGGCGCGATGCGCTCTGCTGCAAAGCGGCCAGCCTCGGTCAGGATGGCTTCAACATCTGAAACAGACAGTTCCTGATCGTTGGACGCGCCAAGCCTGCCTGCACTTCGCATTGCCAGAAGGATTTGAGGCAGTGGTGGAAGATAGTTCATGGCGATGATCAGCCCGCACCAGGTTCAAGGCGTTTGGTTTTTTTGGAGAAAAAAGCTTCCAGCCTGTCCTTGATGTCGGGGTTGGCCTGTACGGCCATGGCCAGCAAGGATTCCGTAAACAATCCGTCGGTGGTTGACATGTCATTGATGCGGGCGATGCCGGTGACAATCGCAAAGTTGGTTGTTGGGGGGTGCGTGGCCACTTGTGCTGCCAATACCTTGGCCTTGGCCAAAGCTTCTCCGGCTCCGACTACCTCGTGGCAGAGACCAAGATCGAGGCCGCGCTTGGCGTCGTAAGTGCGGGCTGACAACATCATGTCGACCATGCGAGCAGGCGTTACAATACGCGCCACCCGCACTGTGGCACCACCCCCTGTGAAAATGCCGCGCTGACCTTCAGGGAGCGCAAAGAACGTGCTCTCCTCGGCGATACGCACGTGGGTTGCTGCCGCGAGTTCGAGTCCGCCACCCACGACAGCACCTTGCAAAGCTGCAATGACCGGTATGCCGCTGAACTGTATGACATCGAAGGTACGGTGCCACGCCTGACTGAGCGCCATGAATTCAAGCGGGGTTCGGTCTTTTTCATAATGTTCACGCAGATCAAGCCCGGCACAAAAGTGAGCGCCTTTGGCAGCCAGAACAAAGCTGCGTGTACCCTTTGGCGGTGCGCGAAACACATTCTCGATTTCAGCGCGCATGGCGTCGTTGATGGCGTTCCGCACGTTCTCGCGGGCCAGTGTGACAATGGTCACGGCACCTTCGGTTTCGATTGTGATGTGTTCTGCTGTCATGCCCAACCTGTTGTTCTCCGTTCGCACAATTAGTCCTTTTTTGAGCTGCCAGTCGATATTTTTGGCGGGAGGTCTCCTCGATTACAGGAATGGCAGCTCCACCAGCATCGCGATGACGGAGCCAGCCGCACGATGGACCACAACCTCCTCACCCGCACCCACAGAGGACGAAACAAGCGCGTAGCCGATATTGGCCTTCATACGGGGAGACCACACGCAATTTGTCATCTTGCCGATGGCTCTGCCATTGTGGGTAATATCCTCAAATTTGAAGCCAAGCGGTTGAGGCATAGAACCTTGCAACCGCAGGCCCAGCTGATGTCGCGTGATGCCCTCTGCCTTGATCCGGCGCAGCGCTCGTATTCCCACAACATTGTCCGGCACGTCCAGATCAACATATTTACCAAGCCTGACTTCGAAGGGATTTGTGTCAACGTCGGTGTCGCCGCCAACAGACACAAGTCCGCTCTCAACACGCTCGGCTGTGGCGGGTGCGCCCGGGCCAATGCCCCATGGCTGGCCTGCCTCTTTGAAAATGTTCCAAAGCTGGGTGCCCCTGCTTCCATCCTTCAGGTAAATCTCGAAGCCCCCTTGTTTTGACCAGCCAGAGCGCTGCACGGCAATTGGGATGCCGGCTATTTCGGTTTCCCTGAACCAGAAATATTTCAGCGCCCGCACCCAATCGCCCAGCACGTGCGCCACAACATCCTCTGCCTTTGGCCCCTGCAATGCCATGGGTGACACGTCTGGTTCGCTGATGTCCACATTCAGGCCCCGCTCAGCTGCAATCGCACTGGCCCAAAACCAGATGTCACTGTCTGCAATTGAAAACCAGTAAAGATCATCAGCAAGTTTCAACAGGATGGGATCGTTTATGATCGTACCCCGGTGGTTGCACAGTGGCACATATTTTCCCTGACCGACCTTGCAGCCGGAAAGATCGCGGGGACTGAGCATTTGCGCAAGCAGACCAGCATCCGGCCCTTTCAATTGAACTTGCCGTTCAACACCCACATCCCATTGCGAAACACCATTGATCAGACGCCAATATTCCGCTTCAGGATGGCCAAAGGAGGTTGGCATAATCATGCGATTGTAGACGTTTGCAGCAACCATGCCTTCTGCCACGACGGCTTCAAAATAGGGAGACGGACGCACGCGTGCGGTTGGAGAAAACGAAAACATCGGGATCCTCGTGGGCAATCAATTCTCAATGCATGTTCCCGGCAGGGCGCTTGCGTCAAACTACAGTTTGAGGGACTATGACCGTGTTTTTGTTATGCATGAGTTTGGAATATCGATGAATGATGATTTGCCGCCGCTTGTCTGGTTGCGTGCTTTCGAAGCTGCAGCCCGCCACCTGAGTTTTACCGATGCCGCGGGAGAACTGAATTTGACCCAGGCTGCGGTGTCAAAGCATGTCAAATCCCTCGAGTTGCAGCTTCGCCATCAGCTCTTCATCCGGCGTACACGCAGTCTGCAACTCAGCAAGACGGGTGAAGCCTATCTGCCAAAAGTACGGGACGCCTTTGAGCGATTGGCCGCCGGTACACGGGAAGTATTCGGCGAGCGTCGCCCCAAGGAATTGACTGTGCGATGCGCCGTGTCATTCGCGGTGCAATGGCTGGTTCCGCGCCTGCCTGAATTTCTGGACAGCCATCCCGGCAAGGAGATCAAGATCGTTTCAAGTGTATGGAACGATGCCTTTGACACGGATGTATATGACCTCGATATTCAATATGGCACCGGCAACTGGTCGGGTATGCGCAGTCATCGGCTTTCCTATGAAACAATCACACCACTTTGTACGCCTGCCTTCGCAGCTGAATTGAAACAGCCCGATGATTTACAAAAATACAGATTGCTTCATGTGCTTGGCTATCAGGAAGGTTGGGGAATTTGGCTGAATGCGGCCGGGGCACGGTCGGTTGACGCTGGTCGTGGCCTGAAATTTGACAACTCGCTGACGGCTTTCAAAATGGCAGCCAGTGGTGGCGGAGTTGCTCTCGGAAGGTCTTCGCTGGTTGGCCATGAGCTTCTATCGGGACGTCTGGTTGCGCCCTTTGATCTGGAAGTGCCGATTGAAGAAGCCTTCTACCTCCTGGAACCGGTTGGCAGACAGGTGCATGCAGACGCAGCCAAATTCACCCAATGGCTGACGACTGTTGCTTGACAATTCAATGCGTGTATTCCTTCATTCAGCGGCCTGGCGTGGCTTTTGTGTGCGGGCGAAGTCTGGCAGCCAGTCGCCGTGGGCGGCCAACAGGTCGTCGGTCAAGTCCCAGATCTGTTGCAGATCCAATTCTGCTGCCGTGTGAGGGTCCATCATGGCGGCGTGGTAGATGTGTTCGCGGTTTTCAGTCATCAGTGCACGGACTGTCAGTTCCTGGACATTGATGTTGGTGCGAATGAGGGCGGTGAGTTGTGGCGGCAATTCTCCGACAAATGTTGGCTGAATGCCGCGATCGTCCACCAGACAGGGGACTTCCGCTGCACAGTCCACCGGCAACGACGTGATGCAACCATTGTTGCGCTGGTTGCCGTAAATGACAGAAGGTTCACCGGTCCACACTGAATTGACGATTGATGACGCATATTCATGGGAGGCCTTCACTTCAATTTTTTCAGCCTCCTTGAATGCGTCGGATTCCTTTTTCCACCGTGCAATCTGTTCCACACAGCGCTTTGGATATTCGTCCAGTGGAATGCCAAATTTTTCAATCAGATCTTCGCGGCCGTCCTTGATGAAATAGGGTGTGTATTCGGCAAAGTGTTCCGAACTTTCTGTGACGAAAAACCCGAGCCGCTTCAGCATTTCATAACGCACCTTGTTGGGGCAACGCAGATTCCAATGGGACGGTTTGGGGAAACGCCCGTCGGCATAGCCTTGTTGCAGCGCCGGATAGAGATCAACGAATGACCCGTCTTTCTGCCTGTGTTCAAATTTCAGAAAAAACGCCATGTGATTGATGCCCGCTGCCCGATAGCGAATGTCTTCAACGGGAATTCCAAGGTCCAGTGACAGTTCAAGCGCTGTACCCTGCACGGAATGACACAGGCCAACCTGCCTGATCTTTGGATATTTTGCCGAGATCGCCCAGGTGTTGATGGCCATGGGATTCACGTATTGCAGCAGGTGTGCATCGGGGCAGACCTGCATCATGTCTTCGCAAATGTTCCACAAATGCGGAACCGTGCGGAGCCCGCGCATGATGCCGCCAACGCCCAATGTATCGGCAATGGTCTGGCGTAATTTATATTTCTTTGGCACTTCAAAATCGGTGACCGTGCAAGGCTCGTAACCACCAATCTGGAAAGCCACAACAACAAAGTCGGCCTTTTCCAGTGCTTTCTTTTGAATAGTATGGGTTTCCACCTTTGCCGGAACACCCAGCGTTCGGATGATTTTCGTCGCGACAATCTCAGACTCGGCCAAACGCTGCGGATTGATGTCCATGAGCGCAATGGTGGCTCCTGACGTCGCAGGACGTTGCAGAATATCGCCAATGATATTTTTCATGAAAACGGTGGAGCCAGCACCAATAAAAGCGATACGCGGGTTTGCAGACATTCCTGTTTCCTCTGTGGTCAGCCGGCAACATCAAGTGCCGCGCCCGTGATATAGTTCATCTCCGGCATCATTGCCCTCTCCATCGCTTGCGACAATCCGAAAAGTCGAATATTGCTTCCGGAATTAAAAGGTTTTGCACTGCAGCAATTGTGTCTGACCGCAATTGATTTGGAGAAGGGCATGACACGCGTGCGTTGGGGCATATTGGGGCCCGGAAACATTGCCCAGAATTTTGCTGACGGTCTGATGGAAGCACCGTCCGGTCTACTTGTAGCCATCGCCAGCACATCGGCAGAACGACGGGCCAGTTTTGGCATCCGCAACAAGGTGGACGCAGCAAAACGATATGAGTCCTATGAAGCATTGCTGGCCGACAGGGATGTTGATGCGGTCTATATTTCAACTCCGCATCCGTGGCATGCACAATGGGCCATCAAGGCCATGCGGGCGGGAAAAGCGGTGCTTGTCGAAAAACCGGCTGGCATGAATGCAGCGGAAGTTGTTGCCGTGACAGAAGTGGCAGAGCAGTGCGGCACGTTCTTCATGGAAGCCTTCATGTATCGCTGCCATCCGCAAATTGCGCGGATGCTGGATATCATCGCGTCAGGCGAAATAGGCCCGTTGCGTCACATCAAGACCCATTTCGGTTTTTCAGCGGACTTCAACCCGGCATCGCGGCTTTATGACCGCCATCTCGGTGGTGGAGGAATTCTGGATGTCGGTGGTTATCCGGTGTCGCTGGCGCGGCTGGTGGCGGGTGCATCAGCAGGCTTGCACTTTGCGGAGCCTTCCGTTGTCAAAGGCACTGGCATCATCGGCAAGAGTGGTGTTGACGAGGTGGCCTATGGCTTGCTCCGCTTCCCCAACGGCTTCACGGCGGAAATTGCCTGTGCTATCGCCCGCACCATGGATAACCGGGCCATTATCAGCGGTGACGCCGGAACAATAGAACTGACAGACCCGTGGGTGCCAGGCCGCAATGCGGGTCCGTCCGACACGACTTTGATAGTTACTGTCGATGGCAAAAGCCGTGTCGAAGCTATCAAGAATCCGCAACAACTTTTCTCGTTTGAGGCCGAACTTGCCAGCCGCACAATTTCCAATGGCCAGACACAGGCACCACACCCCGCCATGAGCTGGGCTGACAGTATTGGCAACAGCACCGTGCAGGATCGCTGGCGCAGTGAATTGGGCTATGTGACGTTTACAGAAGACCAGAAGTCAAATCGCGCCATTTCCGGCATGCTGCCGTCTGATTTACCGCAGATTCCAAAAATCAAAATTGCCGACCTCGACAGGCCCATCAGCCAATTGATCATCGGTTGTGACAACAAGGATGATATCGCATCGGGCGCGCTGGTCTGGGATGCATGGATGGAA
The DNA here is from genome assembly GCA_031376985.1 of Hyphomicrobiales bacterium. Classification (GTDB taxonomy): domain Bacteria; phylum Pseudomonadota; class Alphaproteobacteria; order Rhizobiales; family Aestuariivirgaceae; genus Aestuariivirga. The sequence continues at coordinate 14,518 of JANMEM010000238.1, read as the reverse complement.
GCCGGTGGCAATGCCTTCGATACCGGCTTTGTCTATGGCGGTGGCAACCATGAAAAAGTTCTGGGCCAATGGATTGCCAATCGCGGCGTGGCCAAAGACGTGATCACCGTCGTCAAAGGGGCCCACACGCCTTACTGCACACCACGCGCCATTGAAGCCCAACTCAACATTTCACTTGAACGGCTGGGGTTGGATCATGCGCCGATTTATATCATGCATCGTGACAACCCTGCTGTGCCGGTCGGAGAATTTGTCGATGCCTTGAACCGGTTGCACAAGGCAGGCTGCATCGGCGCTTTTGGAGGCTCCAACTGGTCCGTTTCCCGCATAAAAGAAGCCAATGCCTATGCTTCTGCAAAGGGCCTGAAGCCTCTCACCATTCTCAACAACAATCTGTCGCTGGCGGTCATGGTACGTCCCGTGTGGGCTGGTTGCGTCACGTCCAACACCGCAGATACGTTGGGCTTCCTGAGGAAGAGCAACACCACCCATATCAGCTGGTCGTCACAGGCCCGGGGCTATTTCCTTCCTGAGGATTTGCGTTTGCGCTTGCCCGCCGACACCAGCCCTGAAACCTGCTTTGGCAGTCCGGCCAATGCGGAGCGCCGCTTCCGTGCTGAAAAACTGGCGAAGCAGCATGGCGTTTCGCCCCACAACATCGCAACAGCTTGGGTGCTTGCCCAGAGCTTTCCCTCGCTTGCCCTTGTTGGCCCCAGAAGCCCCGGCGAAATTTCTTCAACGCTTCCTGCGTTACGCATCACACTCAGCACATCAGAGGCCGCATGGCTCAATCTCGAAGTTGAGTAGCATCATCCTCGGTAAACGGATTTGTGCGGAATCCGGCGAAAATTTGCAAATCAATCCAATGGTGCGATTGTCAAAATCGGTCTAGGCTGGTGGTCCCTCAGTGTCTGGAGAGCCCGCCCAATGAACGTCCGTCGTCCAACCCTGAAATCCCTCGCGCTTATATTTTCAGCCTTTATTTTTGCGGCAGTGCATTCTGCCGCACAAGAGACCCCGGCCAATCTCCAAATACTCCGCATCACACCGGAGGGCGATGATGTTCCGGCTGAAAAGCAGATTGTCATTACCTTTGATCGAGACGTGGTGCCATTGGGTCGGATGGAGCGCAGCAGTGCTGAAATTCCAGTCACGGTTTCACCAGCGCTGAAATGTGAATGGCGTTGGATCAACACGTCGGCATTGGCTTGTAACCTGCCTGACGCAGCCCCGCTGCAACAGGCTACACGCTACACATTGGACATTGCACCCGGTATCAAGGCCGAGGATGGCGCTACGCTGGCCGCAGCCTATCACCATACATTCCTCACAGAACGCCCGGTCATCTATGACTACGGTTTCAACCAATGGCGGTCACCGTCACTGCCCGTGTTGCGGCTTGTCTTCAATCAGTCGGTGACCCAACAATCTGTCGCTGACCATATCTATTTCGGCACGGGTGAAAATGGAGCGACCCGCATCGCTGCGAAAGTGAGCCCTGATCCCGAGGATCGTGTTTTGCCAGTCATCATGCCGCTTCCCGGTGGCAGCGGCGGTGCGGTTGTTGTGGGAGCACAACCCGTTCAGAAAAGTGACGATAATCTTCAGACGGTAAATGGCATTGAAGCGCGCCGCATCTGGCTCATTGAGCCGCTCAACGAGTTGGCTTTGGATGCGGCCATTGTGTTGAAGCAGGAACCCGGGCTGATTTCAGCAATGGGTTCCGAAGCCAGCGTGACGACTTCAGATGTTGTAACTTTCAATACCTTTCCCGCGTTTGAATTTCTCGGCGTAAAATGCATGAACAATGCGGGTGCTGACGTGAAAATTGCTGCGGGTACAGCACCCACAGCGACGTGCAATCCCATGCAGCCGGTCTATCTGTCCTTCAGCGCTCCGGTTGATCGCGAAACTTTGGGAGATGGACTTTCATTCTTTCCAAAAATTGGCGGATGGAAACAAATAACAACTGATAGTGAAGAAGAAGAGTCAGAGCCTGAAAGCACGCCGGCAGCGCCTGGCCAGATCGGCTTTGAATATCGGCAGTCCCACGAACTGGGGCGGACCTATGACATTTACTTGCCCAGCCCTTTGAAGGCAGCGACGAACTATGGCGTGAGTTCCGGCACTGTTACCGCGAAGGATATTTTTGGTCGAACATTGGCCAAGCCCATTGCCCAGAGTTTTGTGCTTGATCACCGCAAGCCAAACTTCGTGCTCGACTACAGCGATGCTGTGCTGGAGAAGAACGTTGACAGCGAAATTCCGCTTTATGTGAACAACCTGCAAAACTTCACGTTCGATTACCGCAGATTGACGCCGAAGGGCAGCGACGGAGGCCACAGTGTAAGTACAACGGTTCCTGCTGCACAGGACATTCAGTTTGCCATGCCGCTGGGTGTGCGCCAGATGCTGGATGGTGGCACAGGTGCGGTTTATGGTGCGTTGAAAACCACGCCCGGCGTGAACCCGGATTATCCACCAAAACTGTTTGCGCAAGTGACCCCGTTTCAGGTTCATTTGAAACTCGGGCATTTCAACACACTGGCGTGGGTTACTGACATGGCGACGGGATCGCCCGTCGCAGGTGCCAAGGTGAGCCTGTTCAAGGACGCCATGACGACGCTTCATGCTTCAACCGATGTGACGTCGGTCACTGTGACGGATGCCAATGGGCTTGCGACATTGCCCGGCACTGATGCGCTTGATCCTGACCTTTCACTGACCACGGCCTATGGCGATGACAAGACGCGCTACTTCGTGCGTATCGACAGGGACGGAGACATGGCGCTGCTGCCTGTGTCACAAGCCTTTACAATTGACAATTACCGTTCTTCGGGGAGTGAGTCAGTCTATCCCACCAACCGCGAGCGTTATGGCCACATGCGCACATGGGGAACGACAGCGCAGGGCATTTACCGCGCTGGTGACATGATCCAGTACAAGATTTTTGTGCGCGACCAGAACACTGATGCGTTTATTCCGCCGCCCGCGAAAGGCTATCGCCTCAAGGTCATCGACCCGATGGGCAAGGTTGTTCACGATGTAGACAATGTGGAATTGTCGGCTTTCGGCGGAACCAGCGGTGAGTTCACGGTGCCAAAGGAAGGTGCAGTGGGTTGGTACAAGTTCAAGCTGATTGCAAAATTTGCGAAAGCCACACCCTATGATCCGGCAGATGATGAGGAAGTGCCGGACGAAGCCAGTGATGAGAGCAGCACAGAACCTGCGCCCGCCGATGACAGTGTTGGGAAAAAATCATGGATTGCCATGCGGGTTCTTGTCAGCGATTTCACACCTTCACCTTTCAAGGTGTCGAACCAGTTGAACGGCGATCTTTTCCGCAGTGGGGACCAGGTGGACGTGACAACGCATGCCGAGTTGTTTTCAGGCGGTGCCTACACTGATGCAGCTGCCCGCATTACAGCCATTCTGGATGCTACGCCATTTTCATCAACCGATCCGGCGATTCAGAATTTCAGTTTCGACAGCTACGCGGATGAGACAAACACACAGCAGATTTTCCAGAAGATTGATGCCGTCAACAACAAAGGTGAATTGTCGCTGACTTTCTCCACGGGCACACCCAAAATTGTCCACGGAAAACTGTTGGTGGAAAGTGCCGTGGCCGATGATCGCGGCAAATATGTCACGTCGCAGGCCCATGCTGATTTTCTGGGGGTTGATCGTCTGGTCGGGCTTTACAGCAAGGAGTGGCTGTTGACCGTCGGCAAGCCGGCTGAGGTTCAATATGTTGTGGTGGATGAACGCGGCAAGCCCGCTGCGGGATCCGCCGTTGCCATCAAAGTTGAACATCAGATAACGAAGTCGGCCCGCGTCAAAGGTGCGGGCAATGCCTATCTCACCGAATATCACAATGAATGGGAAGCTGCTGGCAACTGCACGGGTGTGTCGGAATCGGCACCTCTCGTTTGCAGCTTCACGCCGCAAAAATCCGGCAGCTACCGGGTTGTCGCGTCGATCAAAGACACCAAGGGCATTGACCACGCAACGACGCTCAACACCTATGCTGTCGGCAGTGACTACGTGATGTGGGACAATGGCAGCGACAGCAGCCTTGACATCATTCCGCAAAGCACGGGCTACAAGGTTGGCGACACGGCGCGCTATCTGGTCAAAAACCCGTACCCCGGCGCCAAGGCCCTGATCACCATCGAGCGCTTTGGCGTGATTGATCACTTCGTGCAAACGTTGGACACATCAACACCCATCGTCGAATTCAAGGTCAAGCCTGACTATGTGCCGGGATTCTATCTCTCCGTTGTCATCGTGTCACCGCGTGTTGAACAGCCTTTGGGTGAAGGACAGCTTGACCTTGGCAAGCCTACTTTCCGCATGGGTTATGTCACTGTTCCTGTCAGCGATCCGGTGAAGGAAATCGTCGTCACCGGAAAGTCCGACAAGGATGTTTACAAGCCGCGCGACAAGGTGACCGTGACATTGCATGCGGAGCCCCGCTTCAAGGACAAGAATGAACCGATTGAGTTGACGGTTGTCGCTCTTGACGAGTCGGTGCTTGCACTGGTCACTGGCGGCACAAACTACTTTGATCCCTACCAGGGTTTCTACAAGCTCGATAGTCTGGATCTTCGAAACTACAGCCTGCTGACGCGGCTTGTGGGACGGCAGCGCTTTGAAAAGAAGGGGGCCAACCCCGGCGGAGACGGCGGTGTTGATGTCAGTATGCGGACAATTTTCAAATTCGTGGGCTACTGGAATGCCGGGCTCAAAACCGACAAGGATGGCAACGCCAGTTTCTCGTTTGAGGCCCCTGACAATCTGACGGGCTGGCGCATATTGGCCATCGCCTCAACGCCGACGGATCGCTTTGGCCTTGGCGGCACGTCGTTCAAGGTCAATCGCCCGACGGAAATCCGCCCGGTCATGCCAAATCAGGTTGTTGAAGGTGATACATTTGATGCCGGGTTCAGTGTGATGAACCGCACGGAAACCCCGCGCAGCATTGAGGTGAATATCAAAGCCGTGGGCAATATCGACATCGCAAAAACCCCGGCGGAATTGACGACAACAGTGCAGCTTGACGCTTACAAGCGCACCACTGTCTATATGCCGATTGCTGCTGCACCGACTGCCACGAATCGTTTGAAAGGCGGGGATGTGCAGTTTGAAGTGACGGCGGGCGATGCCAGCGATCATGATGGTCTGGTGTTTGCGCTTCCGGTGAACAAACGGCAGGGACTTGATGTTGCGGCCACATATGGCACATCGACCGATGCATCAGTTAACGTTCCCATCGCTTTCCCCAAGGACATGTTGCCGGATACGGGCAGCGTATCCGTGGTGGCGGCACCCACGGTCATCGGCAATGTGTCCGGTGCGTTCAAATACATGGAGTTCTATCCCTACCTCTGCTGGGAACAGCGCGTGAGCAAGGCCGTGATGGCGGCACAGTTCAAAGCACTGAAACCCTACCTGCCTGCAAAACAAACATGGGACGGCAGCGAAGCCTTGCCGCAGGATACGCTTGACATGGCGTCGAGCTTTCAAACTCCCAATGGTGGCATGGCCTATTTCCGGGCGCAGGATGATTATGCTGATCCATACCTCAGTGCCTACACAGCACTGTCATTCAACTGGTTGCGGAAGAGCGGGTATAAGGTGCCTGAGCAAGTCGAAGAAAAGCTGCAAGGCTATCTCATGACGTTGCTGAAGAATGATGCGGTGCCTAGTTTCTACACGCAGACCATGACATCGACCGTGCGGGCTGTGGCATTGGCGGCTTTGGCTGACCAGGGAAAGGTCGGGCTTGAAGATCTTGAACGCTATGCGCCCCATGCCAAGGACATGTCGCTTTTCGGCAAGGCGCACTTCCTGCTTGCGGCTCTCAAAGTTGAAGGCGGCGAAAAATACGCGCCTGATGTGGCGAAGATGATTCTCGCGACGTCGAACCAGACTGGCGGCAAGTTTGTGTTCCAGGAGGTGTGGGACGACAGTTACAACCGCATCCTTGCGTCTCCCTTGCGCGAAAACTGCGCAGTGCTGGACGCCTTCGTGGAATATGGCCAGCGCGATACGGGTAAGTCTCTCGTGGGTGATGTGCCATTCAAGCTGGTCCGCACAATTACGCAGAGCCGGAAGAACCGCGACGCGTGGCCGAATACGCAGGAGAATCTGTTCTGCGGCAATGCGCTAGTGGATTTTGCCCGCGTCTATGAAGCCGACAAGGTGAACATGGCCGTCACTGCGACGATGGATGGCAAAGCCATTGGCACGGCCAAGTTTTCGGGTCTGCGCAATCCGTCGGTCACGCTGTCACGGCCCAACAAGGACGATGATGCAGGTCGCAAGACAAACGTTAAAATCTCACGCCAAGGCACTGGCCGCTTCTATTATGCCACCCGGCTCACCTATGCCCTGCCGCTGGAGCTGAGCCAACCCGCCAATGCTGGCATCGAGGTCAACCGAGAATATAGCGTGGAGCGTGATGGCAAGTGGCAGTTGCTGGGAAGTCCCGCCACAATCAAACGCGGTGAACTGGTGCGGGTGGATCTTTTCCTGTCGGTACCTGCTGCCCGAAATTTTGTGGTGGTGGATGATCCTGTTCCCGGAGGACTCGAACCCGTAAACCGCGATCTTGCCACAACGTCGGAAGTCGATGCGCGGAAAGCTGACTTTGTGGCGTCGGGCGGGTCCATCTGGTTCAAGTACAATGACTGGATTGATTTCGACACCAGTCGCTGGAGTTTCTACCATCAGGAATTGCGCCATGATTCAGCACGGTTCTATTCTGACTATCTGCCGCCGGGAAATTATCACTTATCCTATGCGGCACAGGCCATTGCCAGCGGTTCATTCAGTGCCCTGCCGACGATGGCGCAGGAAATGTATGATCCTGATGTCTATGGAAAAACCCCGGGTCTTACTTTGAATGTGGGTGCGGCAGAACCGTTGCCCACACCACAGCCATAGGCGATTGACGAGATGCGATTTCCGCGTTTCACCCTGAAACGGTTTGCCTTGGGGGCCGCACTAGGCATTGCGGCTCTCACCGTTGCCACTGTGCAGGCGGTGGAAACGCCGCATCTCAAACTCAGCGGTGGCGAGCGTTTCGCAGTTGTGGACAGGCAAGGCCAGCCACTTGGCGTGTCCTTTCAAAACCAGTTCAACCTGTCGGACCGGAGAGCCCTGCATGATGTGCCTGACATCTTGCGCCACGCCATTGTCACGGCGGAAGACCGCAGGTTCTTTGAGCATGACGGAGTAGACTGGCAGGCACGCGGAGGCGCACTTTTGCAGAATTTGCGCGCAGGACGATTCGTGCGCGGAGCCAGCACGATTACCGAACAGGTTGTGCGCATTCTGCATCCGCGCCCGCGTAGCCTGTGGTCGCGCTGGATCGAAGGATTTGAAGCGAGGAGGCTGGAACAGCAGGCCAGCAAGGGCCAGATTCTTGAGTTCTACCTGAATCAGGTTCCCTATGCTGCCAATCGTCGGGGTGTGGCACAGGCAGCACGTTATTATTTCAACCGCGATTTGCAGACGCTGACCAAAAAGGAAATGTTGGCGCTGGCTATTTTTCCCCGCGCACCTTCAGCGCTTGACCCGCGCAAAAAGCCAGAGGCTATCAACTCCAGAGTCCAATATCTTGCAGTAGCCATGGAAGGGCGTGGTGAGCTTCCGCAGGGAGAAGCGTTGCGTCTGCGCTCTCAGCCGCTTGGTGTGGAAGAGGCTTCGCCGCTTTTGAATGCAGGGCACTTCATCAGCTATATCCGTGAGACCATTCCTTACCGCCTCAGTGAACATGGCACGTTGCAGACATCCCTCGATGGTGGCTTGCAGCAGCAGGTTCAAACCCTAGTCGACGAACGAGTGAAAACCCTGAAGCGCAAGAACGTGCACAATGGTGCAGCCCTTGTGGTTGATCATCAAAGCGGTGAAATTCTTGCCTGGGTGGTGGCTGGTGCTGCGTCAAAGGACCAAACTCCGGGCAGCGCCATTGATGCTGTGCGCACACCGAGACAACCGGGCTCATCACTGAAGCCGTTTCTCTATGCGTTGGCGCTTGATTCCGGCTGGTCGCCCGCGACTGAACTTGATGACGCGCCGATGGCAGAGGCCATTGGTACGGGCTTGCATGATTTTCACAATTACAGCCATACATTCTACGGAAAGATTTCGCTGCGGGAAGCCTTGGGCAACTCCCTCAATATTCCGGCACTGGAAACCATCGGCTTTGTGACACCGGAACGCTATCTCGACAAGCTGCATGACTTGGGCTTTGCCAGCCTGACACAGCCTGCGGCATTTTATAAAGACGGGCTTGCACTGGGGAATGGCGAAGTTTCGCTGTTGGAGATGGTTCGGGGTTTCAGCGTTCTAGCCAATCACGGGCAATTCCGCCCGCTGACACCACTCTCGCAAGCCTCCTACATTCGCGAGAGCCAGAAGATCTATTCTCCAGAAGCAGCCTCGCTCATTGGCAATATCTTGTCTGATCCTTTTGCGCGCAGGCGCGAATTCGGCGCAGGCTCTGTATTGAATTTGCCCACGCAGACTGCAGTGAAAACAGGCACGTCAACCGATTACCGCGATGCCTGGGTGCTGGGCTACAATGCGCGTTACACCGTTGGTGTGTGGCTTGGCAATTTAGACCAAATGCCAATGGATGGCGTGACCGGGTCCACCGGGCCAGCACTGGTGTTGCGCAGCATATTTGCAGAACTTGAAACCCGACAACAACCAAAGCCACTGTGGCTCAGCCCGCGCCTGCAATTGCGGGATGTTTGCAGCGGGAATGAGAGCACCACCAATTGTTATCCGCACACGGACTATTTCATGCCGGACACGGTTGCTCCGCGGCTGGAGAAGCCAACACCACCTGAGGCCATCAAAGTCGTGCGGCCCACTGAAGGCCTACAACTCGCTTACGACCCCCGCGTTCCCCGCGATGTGCAGGCGTTTGAGTTTGTGGCCAGTGCTGTGTCGCCCGGCAATCAAATCGCGTGGATGCTGAATGGGAAATCTATTGCCTCCTCCACCAGCGGTCGCTTCCTGTGGCCTGTGGAACGCGGCTCGCATACGTTGCTCGCACAAGAACTTGGCAAAAGCGGAAATATCATGTCGGCCAAGACTGTGCATTTTATCGTCAAGTGAGAAACCAGGGCTCACGGACTCCGTGTCCATTCAGTGCCAGAATCATTTCACCGCCGCATTCCCAATGGCTGCGAGATGAAAAAAGTTGCGGCTTCAACATCTGCCTGTCAAGTTGACCCAATCGTATCGCAATAAAAGGCAGCAAACGGGAGCAAGAGCATGGTCAAGGTGCGAGGCATCGAATTTCAGGGCAATATGGACAATGCAATGGGCTTGCAGTTCACCAACCTGTCGCATCGCTGGGGATTTCAATGTCCCAATTGGCCTTATTTCCAGGATGTGAAAATTGAACGTATTCACTACATGGCAAAATCTGGCGTGCTGTCGCAACGCATCACGACTTCCATGCATTCAACCACACATATTGATGCACCTGCGCATGTGGTGCAGGGAACGCCGTTTATTGATGAAGTGCCTCTGCCGCATTTCTTCGGCTCTGGCATTGTTGTTCCGATGCCAAAGAAGAAATGGGAATCGATCACAGCTGATGATCTTGAAAAAGCCTGCGGAAAATCCATCCGCCCCCATGATGTGTTGATCCTCAATACCGGTTGGCACAAGCAATACGAAGATGGTGACTATTTTGCCTATTGCCCGGGCTTTGTGCCTTCTGCCGGACAATGGATGGTCGACAAGCAAGTGAAAGTTGTGGGACATGACACGCAAGCCAATGACCACCCTCTGGCGACAGCCATCGGCCCACAACGCAATGGCCCGCTGTTGCCGCATCTTGAAAAGGAATATTTTGAGTGGTCGGGCGGACACGATTGGGCAAAGGATTTTCCGGACTGGGAACCTGTGCACCAAATCCTTTTCAAAGCTGGAATCCTCGGCATTGAAAATGTCGGAGGCGATTTGGATTCCGTCACGGGTAAACGTTGCACTTTCGCATTCTTTCCGTGGAACTGGGAACGGGGTGATGGCTGCATCATCCGCCTTGTCGCCATCACTGATCCATCGCAAAACTATCGCATCGAGCGTGGGGATCACTTCTGATGTTGGTCAAGCGCTTTGCCGATGCCCAGAAATACGAAGCCCCGAACCATCGCAACGTCGTTGGGTTGCGCCTCCAAGGCTTCGAGGACGGAGGGCCACTCAACCAATGGGTTGGCTTTTCGCAATTTTTGCCGGGAGGCGGGGCTGGTCCGGATTCAACGCCATTTGAAAAAGTCTATGTGGTGATTGAGGGTGAAATGACCATCATTGTCGACGGTATTGAAACGATCTTGAAGGCGATGGATTCGTGCACAATCGCACCCCATGAACTTCGCGAAATTATCAACCGAAGCAATCATGTTTGCAAAATGCTGGTGGTTATTCCCTATCCAGCCGGAGTGAAGCCATGAAAAGCCCGCTCGAACTCTTTGACATAAAGGACAAGGTGGCGGTGATTACGGGAGCATCGGGAGCCTTTGGTGCCGTGGCAGCCCGCGTGTTGGCACATGCGGGTTGCAAGCTGGTTCTGGCGTCTGGCAAAAAATCTGAACTCGATGAAATTGCCAAGGAATGTGAGATTGTCGAAGTTGAAACAGTCAATCTCCGACCTTCGACAGCGGAGAATTGTGACATGCTCGTTGCCGCAGCTGTCAAACGTTTTGGCCGTGTCGATATTCTGGTTGTCGCGTCAGGCAAAAATGATGTTGCAAAAATTACAGACATGGATCCTGCACGCTTCCTTGATGTGATGGATGCCAATGTGACGCAGAGTTGGTTGATGGCGAGGGCCGCCACAATCCAGATGTTGAAGCAAGGTGATGGCGGCAAGATTGTGCTCATGTCATCGGCGCGGGGATTGCTCGGTCACCCCGCTGGTTACACCGCCTATTGCGCATCGAAATCTGCCGTTGATGGCATTACTAGAGCATTGGGTTGTGAACTTGGTCCCACTGGCATTACTGTCAACGCCATCGCCCCCACGGTGTTTCGGTCACCGCTTACGGCCTGGATGTTTGCCGACGATGACAAGGCAAAGGCCACACGTGCCGGATTTTTGGCGCGTGTGCCAAAAGCACGCTTGGGAGAGCCCGATGACCTTGCAGGACCACTGTTGTTCCTGACGTCAAAGGCTTCGGATTTTTATACGGGGCATATCCTCTATGCCGATGGCGGTTATACAGCGGGCTGATGCAACAATCTGTGGAGCTTCTTTACATCCTGTCTGTCCTGCTCTTCAAACCTGAACAGCAAGGGCTTCGGTGACTGCAATCGCTGACATATTGACAACGCCGCGTGAGGTGACCGAGCCCGTGAGAATGTGGGCAGGCTTTGCAGTTCCAAGCAGAATGGGGCCAACAGGCAGCGAGTCACCAAACACCTTGATAGTTTGATAGGCAATATTGGCGGAAGACAAATCAGGCATGACCAGAAGATTGGCCTCACCAGACAAAGTGGAGGTTGGCAATTTGCGCTGGCGCACAGCTTCAATGAGGGCAGTATCGGCTTGCATTTCGCCATCGATTTCGAGGTGTGGTGCCCGGTCGCGCAAAAGCGCCAATGCGGTGCGCATTTTTGTCGATGAAGGCGTATCAAAATCTCCGAAATCCGAATGTGAGACGAGTGCGACTTTTCCCTTGAGTCCGAAGCGTTCAAGATGATCAACGCAGAGCATGACGGTGTCTGCAATGTCCGAAGCACTTGGATCGGCTTGCACATGCGTATCCGTCAGAAACACAATGCCACGGGACGTTATCAGCAAGCTCATGGCAGCCAATTCTTTCACGCCTTTTGCCAAGCCGATGATGTCTCGGATGTGGCGCAGTTTGGAACGGAAGCGACCTTCAAGCCCGCAAATCATGGCGTCCGCCTCGCCGCGGTGCAAGGCGAGTGCAGCAATCACGGTTGTGGAGGTGCGCACCAAGGTGCGGGCAGAATCCGGCGTCGCACCTTTGCGTCCCGCTATTTCCACTAAAGTTGAAACGTAATCACGATAACGCGGATCATCTTCAGGGTTAATGTTGGTGAAGTCTTTGCCCAACTCGATGGACAGGCCATAACGCTTGAGGCGCGCTTCAATGACGGTTGGGCGGCCTACCAGAATGGGTATGGCAATGCCTTCTTCAATGACAACCTGGGCCGCACGCAATACACGCTCATCTTCGCCGTCAGCATAGATCACGCGGCGTGGATTCTTTTTGGCCTCGGCGAAGATGTTTCGCATGATGAAGCCGGACTTGAACACAAAGCGCTGCAAACTCTCCGCATAAGCATCAAGATTGGCAATGGGGCGGGTCGCAACGCCACTGTCCATGGCGGCCTTTGCAACAGCAGGTGCAACACGCAAAATGAGTCGCGGGTCAAAGGGCGATGGAATGAGCGAGTCCTTGCCAAACAGCCGGGTTTCGCCACCAGAAGCCTTGGCCACAACATCGGAAGGTGTTTCACGGGCCAATGCAGCAATCGCTTGGACGGCAGCGCGCTTCATCGCTTCGTTGATGGTGGTTGCTCCCACATCCAGCGCGCCCCGAAAAATATAGGGAAAACACAATACGTTGTTGACCTGGTTTGGGTAGTCAGAGCGGCCGGTGCAAATCATCGCATCTGGCCTTATGGCAAATGCGTCCTCAGGCATGATTTCCGGGTTGGGATTGGCCAATGCCAGCACAAGAGGATTTTCAGCCATGACTTTCAACATGTCAGGCTTCAATACACCGCCTGCTGACAGACCAAGAAAAACATCGGCGCCTGCAATGACATCGTTGAGTTTTCTCGCTTCTGTGTCTTGCGCAAACGCATCCTTCCATTTGTCCATCAGCGCTTTTCGGCCTCTATAGACAACGCCTTCGAGATCACTCACCCAGATATTTTCGCGCGATGCACCGAGACTGATCAACTGGTTCAGGCAGGCAAGTGCCGCAGCTCCGGCACCAGAGACAACAACTTTGATTTTTGCAATGTCCTTGCCGGAAAGCCGCAAGGCATTGGTCACGGCAGCACCAACGATCACGGCAGTGCCGTGTTGGTCGTCATGGAAAACCGGAATGGCCATGCGTGCCCGCAGGCGCTCTTCCACCTCGAAACATTCCGGGGCTTTGATGTCTTCTAGATTTATGCCACCGAACGTGGGCTCCAATGCCGCAATGGTGTCCACCAGCTTGTCGACGTCGTTTTGCGCGATCTCGATATCAAACACATCGATATCCGCGAACTTCTTGAAGAGTACGGCTTTACCTTCCATCACGGGCTTGGCAGCCAGCGGGCCGATGTTGCCGAGCCCCAAAACTGCTGTTCCATTTGAAATCACGGCAACTAGATTGGCGCGCGCTGTGTATTTCGAAACTGTTGAGGGATCAGCATGAATCGCTTCCGACACCGCGGCAACGCCGGGCGAATAAGCCAGCGCGAGATCGCGCTGATTACCCAAGGGTTTGGTGGCCCTGATCTCCAGTTTACCGGGCCTGCCACTTTCGTGATAATTCAGCGAGCCGGTTTTGAGATCGTTGGATATTGATGTGGCCATCGGGCATCTGGTCCTTCTTTAGGCAGTCTATAGTCTATGATACTGCCTATGACACCCCCAACCTTTAATGTTGCAGGAACAGAGATCACACTTCGCCGCCAAGATAAAGCGCTCTCACCCTGTCGTCCTTCAGCAATTCTTCCGAATTTCCAGAAAGCGCTATGCTGCCAGTTGTCAAGGCATAGGCGCGCTGCGAAATTCTGAGGGCCATGCGCGAGTTTTGCTCCACCAGCAATACGCTGACCTTCTCATCACGGTTGATGGCGACGATAGACCTTGCGATGTCCTGCACCAGCTTTGGCGCAACACCAAGGGAAGGTTCATCCAGCAACAACAGTTTTGGCTTGGCCATAAGCGCACGGCCTATGACCATCATCTGCTGCTCACCGCCGCTCATGGTGCCCGCGGCTTGAGAATAGCGTTCCTTGAGGCGTGGAAAGCGTCCCAGCACCATTTCCAATGTGCGCGCAATGTCGGGCTTGTCTGTACGGGTAAATGCCCCCATCAGCAGATTGTCTTTGACAGTCATATAGGGAAAAACACGACGCCCTTCCGGCACCATGGCGATACCAGCTTTCACGAGATCCGCAGGGTTCGATCCGTCTATGCGCTTGCCGTTGTAAAGGATTTCACCGGATTTGATTTTGCGAAGCCCCGTGATTGCACGCAAGATGGAAGACTTTCCTGCACCGTTTGCTCCTATCAGCGCAACAGTCTCACCTTCGTTGACTTCAAGCGAAACGCCTTTGAGCGCATAGACGTGGTCGTAATAGAGTTCAACATTCCTGAAATCGAGAATCTGCTTCATGGTCATAGTCCAATCGCCTCATCTTCGACGCCAAGATAAGCCTCGATGACGCGCGGATTATTCTGGATTTCAGTTGGTGTTCCCTCTGCGATTTTTTCGCCAAAATTCAAAACCACAAT
>JANMEM010000236.1:0-14455 GCA_031376985.1 Hyphomicrobiales bacterium | reverse complement strand
GGCGGGCGTTACCATCATCGGTGATATTTGCAGCTACTACGGGCCGGGCATCAACGGCATGCGGGGCCGGGTCATGACCAATTCCGCCAAATGGGCCTACTACGCGCCGGGCATGCTGCCGGTGCAAGTGTGCTTTGGTTCATTGCGCGAGTGTGTGGAAAGTGCGGTGTGTGGAGAAGTGTGGCGTGACCACCGTTTGTGGGCGTTGACATGATGCAAGCGACTGTTCTCAATGCCGGATCAGCCAAAGGGCCGGTGCTGGTACTTTCAGAACCACTCAGCTTCTGGGGTGCATTTGACCCGCGTTCCGGACAGATTGTTGATACGCATCACCCCCAATGTGGAGCTGTGCTGGCTGGCAAGATTCTATTGATGCGGGAGTCACGCGGTTCAGGCACGGCACCGGGAGCCATCGCAGAAGCCATTCGACTGGGAACTGCGCCATCAGCCATCATTCTGGTCATGCCTGATATCAATCTGGCCATTGGTGCTGCCGTGGCGGCGAAGCTTTACGGGAACCAATGCCCGGTTCTGGCCGTTACTGAAATCCAATATCAAAGCATCACTGCGGTTCAACACATTGCCATTGCGGAAGATGGACAAATAACTGTATAGTTACTTGAATCAGGAGTATGCCCCGCGATGAAAATGATCGGCCCCATTCCGCAAATCGGCTATGGTTCATGGAACCGCCCCGGAGATGAATGCTACAACGGCGTGCGCATGGCACTTGATGCTGGTTACCGCCACATTGACACGGCAGAAGGTTACAACAACGAAGAATTTGTCGGTAAAGCCATCGCGGAATCCGGCATTGACCGGGATAATATTTTCATCACGACCAAAGTTGCACCCGAACATCTGGGTCCGGGGCAGGTGATGCCGCATGTGAAAACGTCACTTGAGAAATTGGGTGTCGACGCCGTTGACCTTTTGCTGGTGCATTGGCCGTCGATCAAGGATGTCTACAATATCAACGATTACATGGGCCAATTCGCGGAAGTGTTGGACAAGGGTCTGGCACGTCACATCGGTGTGTCCAACTTCACAAAGAAACATCTTGATGCGGCGATCAAGGTTCTGGGTGACCGTCCTATCACCACCAATCAGGTGGAAATTCATCCGTTGTTTCAAAACCGTGTGATTGTGGATTACTCGCACAAGCATGGCATATCGACCACTGCCTATTCGCCGCTGGCTCGTGGTGCGGTCAACCACAATGCCACTTTGCTTGCGATTGCCACGCAGCATTCAGCCTCTGCGGGGCAAATTGCTTTGGCGTTTCTGCTGGCTGAAGGGCATATTGTTATTCCGTCCTCCGGTTCAAAAGAACGGATCGCGGAAAATCTGGCGGCGCAGGACATCACGTTGACAGAGTTTGAAATCGCCGAAATTCGGGGCATTGATGCTGGTCACAGACTCGTGAACGGAGATTGGTGCCCGGTCTGGGATCAATAGAGGCCGCCAAGTCGTTGTTTGCGTAGTGGGATAAACCACGATATCGGAACACCATGACCTATTTTGCCCCTATTCGTATCGCCAGCCTTGCCACCGCTGTTCCCACCCACATTCTAGAACGCGAATTCGTGATGGCGGAAGCCAAGAGGATTTTCGCGCGCTTCGGTGACGAGTTTGAACGCATGGCAGGTGTCTTTGCAAATACCGGCATAGACCGCCGTTATTCCGTTTGCCCGGTCGAGTGGTTCGAGACCGCCACAAGTTGGGGCGACCGCGCAGCGCGCTTTCTGGAGGGTGCCAAAACCCTGTTCCGGCAAGCAGCTGGTGAAGCGCTGGAACGCGCCAATCTGGGCGCCAAAGATATTGATGTGATCGTCACGGTATCCTCAACGGGCATCGCCACGCCATCAGTTGAAGCCCATGTCATGCATGAGATGGGTTTTCGCGATGATGTGATGCGGGTCCCCGTATTTGGGCTTGGCTGTGCGGGTGGCGTCACCGGATTGGCCCTTGCCGCCCAATTGGCGTCCGGAGCAAGGCCGCGCAAGGTTTTGCTTGTGGTCATTGAACTATGCACACTGCACTTCCGTCCGGATGAAATGTCAAAATCCAATATCGTGGCCACAGCACTGTTTGGCGACGGTGCCGCCGCCATGGTGATCAGTGCTCACGGAGAAGGCCCGGTGATTGAGTGCATGGGCCAGCACACATGGAAAGACACGATCAACATCATGGGCTGGCGTGTGGACGACGAGGGCCTCGGTGCCATCTTCGCCCGCAGCATTCCCGATCTGGTGTTGAATGACATGCGGCCTGCGGCTGCAGGTTTTCTGGCCCGCAATGACATGAGCCTGATGGACATCGGACACTTCAGTTTCCATCCCGGCGGAACCAAAGTGTTGCAGGCGCTGGAAACCGTATTTGAAATGCAGGATGGCACGCTGGAAAATGAGCGTAAGGTTTTGGCAGGTTACGGCAACATGTCGGCGCCCACTGTGCTGTTCGTATTGCAGGAGGCGTTTAAGCAGAAGGCCAAGGGACGTCGCTTTGTGGGCTCGCTTGGCCCAGGCTTTACCTCCAGCTTCCTGACACTGGTGGATTGAACGGTGACGACAGCCAGCATCATTCTGTTGCTTGTCACGCTACAGCGCCTGAGCGAACTTGTGATCGCACGGCGCAACACTGCGAAGCTCTTGGCAATGGGTGCCGTTGAGCATGGGGCCTCACATTATCCTGTGATGGTTCTATTGCATGCCACGTGGCTTGCAGGCCTGTGGTGGTTCGGTTGGAACGCGATCGTTATATGGCCGCTGATGTATTGCTACATGGCCTTGCAAGGTTTCCGCATATGGATCCTCGCCACATTGGGATCACGCTGGTCTACACGCATTCTTACTGTGCCAAACGAGACATTGGTGGCGCGCGGTCCTTATCGTTTTGTACGACATCCCAACTATTTGCTGGTGCTGCTCGAAGTACCGCTGCTACCGTTGGCCTTGGGTCTTAATGGTTTTGCGCTGCTTTACGGCCTGCTGAATATTGCCATGCTGGCCTGGCGTGTTCGCGTCGAGGAGACCGCCCTCACCCCGGCGCGGGGATAAGCGACAGCTTTCCAAGGGCAGGAAGCTTGATGGCAAGGTCGTCCGGATCTATGCCGATGGTTGAACCCAGCACGTGAAGTTCCAAGCCTTCATCCCATGCCAAGGTGCCGCCGATATAGCCGCCCAATGTTAGGGTATAACCTGATTTGCTGGGTGCAGGTGCAAAGCCAAAACCGCTGCCCAACCAGTCCTTGCCTACGGCCACCGATGATAATTCCACGTCGAGCCCATTCGTCTGACGTACCACCCAACTCACAAAAGTGTTTGAGTTAGGCCCGGGCCAGACGGTGTAACTGCCTTTTTTCTGGTAAGGATAGTTTGCAATCGAGGCTTCAATGGCGGGAATAAGCTCGGCGGCATCTGCACCTTCCGCGCGATAGATCACGCGAGGTGTATTGCCGTACCACAGGGCGTCGGCCACATAGGCGTTTTTGCGTATCGGATTGCCCCAGCCCACCACATCGTAACGTGTCCAATGATCAGCGTTTTCCGGCTTCACCACAATCGACATGTGCTCCGCGAAAATGCTTTTCCAGCGTCCCGTGCGCGTGGCCAGAATGATCACCGTCGCGGGCTTGACGTTCTGAGCTTTTGGCAAAACACCAGACGAGGCCCAACTCGCAACTTTCCAGTTTTCCGGCCAGCCATGGGCGTAGCCAAGTGCTGCCCCCACGCTGATGGGGAGAAGAATGGTGAAACCCACGAACAGGGCCAGATATTTAGATGCCGTCTTTATCATGATTATCATCCTATCATAGACTTGTGTCCGAATTTGGGCGCTTTGCAATTTTGTTCTGGATTGCTATGAGCCCCTCCCATGATCATGAAACTTGCCATTGCCGGGGCTGGCGGCCGCATGGGCCGGGAACTGGCCCGGATTGTCAATGACACGCCGGGCTGCGTATTGGCAGGCGGGCTCGAAGCCAAGGGTTCGGCCTATGTCGGGATGGACTATGGCACGCTGTTCGGTGTGGCCAGTCTCGGCGTGAAAATCACCGATGACGCGCAAGCCCTGATGCCGATTGTCGACGGCATCATCGATTTCACCATTCCCTCAGCCACAATCGCTCTGGCCAAACACACAGCCGAATATGGCAAGGTGCATGTGATTGGCACCACGGGCATTGATGCAGCGGGCGAAGCCACCATTGCCTGGGCGGCCCAACGAGCCCGTGTGGTCAAATCCGGCAACTTCAGTCTGGGTATCAATATTCTGCAGGGCATTGTGCAAAAGGTCGCCTCGGTTCTGGGCGATGATTTTGATATTGAAGTTCTGGAAATGCACCACAAGCACAAAATTGATGCGCCCTCAGGCACGGCCCTTATGTTGGGCAAGGCGGCGGCGGATGGTCGGCAGGTTAATCTGGCTGCCAAATCGGTGCGCTCGCGCGATGGCCACACCGGTGCTCGCAAACCCGGTGATATTGGATTTGCCACTTTACGCGGTGGTGCAGTGATCGGCGATCACACTGTGATGTTTGCAAGCGACTCGGAACGTATTGAACTCACGCACAAGGCGCAAAGCCGCGAAATGTTTGCCCGGGGCGCTGTACGATCCGCCCTGTGGGCGCAGGCGCAGAAGCCCGGACTTTATGATATGCAAGATGTATTGGGATTGAAATAACATGACTGGAACACTCGTCCTCGTCCGCCACGGACAATCGGAATGGAACCTGAAGAACCTGTTCACAGGTTGGAAAGATCCAGCACTCACTGACAAGGGCATTGGCGAAGCCCGTGCGGCGGGCCAACGCCTGAAAGCCAAGGGTCTGAAATTTGAGATCTGCTTCACGTCGGCCTTGTCACGGGCGCAAAATACTTTGAAACTCATTCTTGAGGAAATGGGCCAGACAGGTTTGCCGGAGACACGCGATCAAGCGCTGAACGAGCGTGACTATGGTGAACTGACCGGCCTCAACAAAGATGACGCACGTGCCAAATGGGGTGAAGAACAGGTTCACATCTGGCGGCGCAGTTATGACGTGCCACCTCCCGGTGGTGAGTCTCTCAAAGACACATTGGCACGTTCGCTGCCTTATTACGTTCACACCATCCAGCCCCATGTGCTGGATGGTAAGACGGTTCTTGTTGCGGCCCATGGCAATTCACTGCGTTCACTGATCATGGCAATTGAGGGATTGACGCCAGAGCAGATTTTGAAGCGTGAACTCGAAACCGGCGTGCCAGTGGTCTATGTCTTGAACAGCAATTCCACGCCAAAATCAGTGGACGTTCTTTCAGCCTGAGGCGAGCTTTCCGGCTTCCCAGCCGAGAATGGCTTTTTTGCGGGTAAGACCCCAGTGGTAGCCCGTCAGCGCACCGGACTTTCCGAGCACGCGGTGGCAGGGTACCACGAAGGACATCGGGTTCTTGCCCACAGCGGCGCCCACGGCGCGAGCGGCCTTCGGGCTGCCTACACTCAGCGCGATGTCGCCATAGGTGGTGGCTTTGCCCACCGGAATTTTGAGCAGTGTTTCCCAGACGCGAATTTCAAAGTCAGTGCCAATGAAGGTAATGCGCAAGGGTTGGTTCGGGCGAAAGTTATCGCCTGCAAACAAATGTGCGGCATAAGGGGCAGTCACAGCTGACTCTTCCGTATACTGAGCATTCGGCCAGCGCCTTGTCATATCCGCCAAGGCGGCTACTTCACCGCCAGCATCACAGAAGGCCAGACCACATAATCCGTGAGGGGTAACCATGACCAATGCCAGACCAAAGGGCGAAGGGTGATAGCCGTAAGAGATGAGTAATCCCTCCCCCCGGTTCTTGTAGGCACCGGGACTCATGCCTTCGTGGGTTACGAACAAATCATGCAAACGTCCGGGACCTGACAAGCCCACGTCCAGTGATGTCTCAAGAATGCTGGCCGAGTGCTGCAACATCCGTTTGGCATTATCGAGCGTGAGCGCTTGCAGAAAGGCCTTAGGCGTCAGACCCGCCCAGCGCGTAAAAAGACGTTGTAACTGATCCGGTGTCAGTTTCACGCGGGCAGCCAACTCTTCAAGCGAGGGTTGGTCACGCCAGTTTTCACTGACATGGGCAATCACATCGCAGACTTTGGCATAGTCATCAAGGCTCGAGGGTGCTGTCATGGTTTGAAACTACGCTAGCGTGATGCTGCAAGCCACCCGATTTACGTGCGGTATCTGGGTCGCTTCCATCTAGGTTCGCAAGAGCTCAAGCCAGCGCTTGCCGCAAGGCTTTCGACAATGATTTTCTCTCGTCTGCCCCAAGGAAAGAGCCAACTTCCGTCAAGGCACCCCGATAAGACAGCAGCAAGCGACCGACAATTTCCCGCGCTTCGTCAAACTCCAGTTCCACCCGCAACCAGCGGCGATTGAATTCCAACGCCTCTCTTTGACCTCTTGCCGACAGACGATGCAGGGTCACCTGATCTCCTTCAACCACGATGCGCTCAGCCCGTTTGGCGTCGGCATAGTTTTTACGAAAAGCCCACCAGACCAGCAATACATCCAGGCCCATAAAACCGCTGATGGGCCAGGCACCCGCGACGAGAAAGAACAAGCCACCAACCAGATTGATGAAGACCAGCACAGCCATCAACGCCACGAAGCCCTCCCGCGAAAGAGAACGGTGCGGTGTGAGGGTCACGCTCCAAAAGGGGTCTGACTTGCTTTCGTCCATGGCTTGATGATTATAGCGCCCTGATTTGATTTCAAGCAGGATACGACGGCACATGGTGCGCAGATTGCCGCAAAGTACGGTGGACGAGATATTCCGGCGGTTTTACGCCGCAAACCCCGAACCCAAGGGTGAACTTCAATCGGTCAACGACTTCACATTTCTGGTGGCCGTGGTGCTTTCGGCGCAAGCGACCGATGAGAGTGTGAACAAGGCCACACATGCACTTTTTGCCGCAGCACCTTCACCAGAGGCTATTGTGGCTCTGGGTGAGGAGCGCGTGCAGGATTTGATCAAGACGATCGGATTGTTCAGGGCCAAGGCCAAAAATGTTGTGGCGTTGTCACAGCAGCTCATCGATTTGCACGGTTCTGACGTTCCGAATGGCCGTGAAGCGTTGGAAGCTCTGCCGGGTGTGGGGCGCAAGACTGCCAATGTGGTTTTGAATATCGTGTTCGGCGAACCAACGATTGCGGTTGATACGCATCTGTTCCGGCTGGGCAACCGCCTCCGACTTGCGCCGGGTAATACACCCTATGAAGTGGAACAGAAACTGTTGAAGGCGGTTCCGGCCCAGTATCTCAGGCATGCGCACCATTGGCTGATCTTGCATGGGCGTTATATTTGCAAAGCCCGAAAACCCGAATGTTGGCGCTGTCTGATTGCTGACCTTTGTCCGTTCAAACCGAAGACTTCTGCACCCGTTTGAACAGGTGCACGAAATAGGATGTGGCAAAAATTGGCACGAGCAGATTGAGGATGGGCACCAGCGCCATGACGGCGGGCAGCAGGCCTGCCACAAAAACCTGAAAGCCGTTTTGCTGGCGCAAATCTTTCGCATCCTGTTTTTCCATGTGACGCATGGCGGCCATTTCAAAATATTCACGCGACAGCAAATAAGCATTTATGACTACAAGAATAATGGCACCGAAACCTGTGAATACCAGCGGCAAAGCCAAGATGTTGATGGCCAGAACCAGCAAGCCGAATTGCAGACCCACGACAAGCGCCTTGAGTGTGGGAAGGGGCCTGCCGGGCGAATCCTTTGCGTAATGCTTGTTTTCTACCTTGGCCGAAACATCGTCCAGATACAGTCCGGCAAACAGGGCAGTAACAGGAGCCATCAGGAAAAAGAAGAGCACGAGCAATCCCAGTCCAGCGCCAATGGCTGCAATGGTTTCAACCCACGGCCAAGGGAAGAATGTGAGGAACCAGAATGCGGCTTCCACCGTGGCAAGCACCCCCAGAAACAAGAGCAATGACAGGCCAATGGCCTTCCACAGCACGGTGCGGAATTCTGGGGAGAGAACGTCGGTGATGGCCTTGACGGCGGCAGATAACATGGCTGCTTAGCTAGGCATTCGCACTTGTTTCTGCAAGCCATCTCCGCTACCTCGCCCCCGAACGAGGAACCACGCTGTGACTGACCAGATTGATGTGCTGACCATTGGCAATGCCATTGTTGATGTGATTGCAAAGGTGGACGAAACCTTTATTGCGCGTGAAGTGCTGGTCAAAGGCTCGATGAACCTGATCGACGAGGTACGGGCTGAGACGCTATATTCGCACATGGGACCGGCGACGGAAATCTCAGGTGGTTCAGCAGGCAATACCGCTGCGGGTGTGGCGTCCTTTGGAGGCAAGGCCGCTTATTTCGGCAAGGTGCGCAATGACCAGCTCGGTAGCATCTACCGTCACGATATGCGAGCACAGGGTGTGAAGTTTGATACGCCAGAGTCCGTCGAAGGTCCCGCAACAGCGCGATCCTTCATTCTGGTGACACCCGATGGTGAGCGCACCATGAACACTTATCTCGGGGCTTGCGTCAATCTTGACGAACGCGATGTGGATGCCGAAGTCGTGAAGGCCGCCTCAGTGACCTACATGGAAGGCTATCTTTATGACAAGCCTGCGGCCATGGCGGCGTTTCGGTTGGCTGCCAAAATTTCACAGGCGGCAGGCAAGCTGACTTCAATCTCGCTGTCGGACTCATTCTGTGTAGAACGGCACAGAGATGATTTTCTGGATTTGATCCGTAATTCCATCAACATTGTGTTTGCCAATGAAACCGAAATCAAGGCGATGTATAAAACCCAAAGTTTTTCAGGTGCTATTGATGCAGCACGGAAAGATTGTCCGATTGTTGTGGTGACGCGTTCAGACAAGGGTTCTGTGATTGTGAAAGGTGACAACACCATTGAAGTTCCGGCACATCCGGTAAAAAATGTCGTTGATGTGACCGGTGCCGGGGATCTTTATGCAGCGGGCTTTCTGTTCGGATATACCACTGGCATTCCGCTGGCCCATTGCGCAAGACTGGCCAGCCTTGCCGCAGCCGAAGTGATTTCACATGTGGGAGCCCGGCCTGAGGTAAATCTTGCGGCCTATGCCCGGGAGCAAGGGTTGATTTGACTTATTTGTGGGTGAAGACGGGTTTCCGCTTTTCCAGAAATGCCGCCATGCCTTCTTTCTGGTCGGGGCTGTCGAAGCGGGCGTAGATCATGGCGCGTTCGCGCTTGATGCCGTCGGCAAGCAGCAACTCCTGTGATTCATTGACGGCGCGTTTTGCAGCCATGATTGCCGTGGCAGACAGGCTTGAAATTTTGTCCGCCGTGGTCAAAGCCTCCGACATTAATTGAGTTGTCGGAACAACGCGGACCGCAATGCCTGTGCGTTCCGCTTCGTGCGCATCCATCATGCGGCCCGTAAGAATCATCTCCATGGCTTTGGCCTTCCCGATAATGGCGGTGAGTCGCTGTGTGCCGCCCACACCTGGAAGAATACCAAGCGTGACTTCCGGCAGTGCGAATTTCGCTGTGTCCGACGCGATGATAAAGTCAGCAGCCAAGGCAATTTCAAATCCACCCCCCAAACAGAAGCCTGACACGGCTGCGATGACAGGTTTTTTGATGATGCCGATATGATCCCAGTGTTTGAGAAAATCTTTCTGCACGGCTTCAGCTTTGGAGTAATCTTTCATCTCGCGAACGTCGGCACCTGCGGCAAAGGCTTTTTCGCTTCCGGTGATGACGATAGAGCGAATGCTGTGATCTGCTTCGAAAGCGTCGAGGGCTTTATTCATCTCGGCAATCATCTGGGCGTTCAAAGCATTCAAAGCCTTGGGCCGGTTGAAGGTGATGACGCCAACGGCAGCTTTGGTTTCAGTCAATATGGTTTCAAAACGCATGATCACTCACTTCTGGCATGTTGGGCAATAAAATGTGGATCGGCCGGATTGCGCGATGCGCTTGATGACGCTTGAGCATTCTGGTGTGTAACAGCTTTCACCTTCGCGATCATAGACCAGAAAGCGTTGCTGGAACGCCCCCTTTTCCCCGGAGGTGCCTTGAAAATCCTGCAAGGTGGAGCCTCCCGCCAGAATGGCTTCGTTCAGGATATTCTTGATATGGCGCACCAGGTGTTCGAGCCGGGGATCAGTTCCTTTTGATTTGACCATGCGGCCCGCTTCCAGCTTTGGTGAGATACGTGCACGGTGCAGGGCTTCTGAAACGTAAATGTTGCCGAGACCTGCCACCACGTGCTGGTCAAGGAGGGCGGCTTTCATTGGGGCCTTCTTGTCCCGCAGTTTGTCCACGAGATGGCCGGTGTGGAAGCTGTTGCCGAGGGGTTCGACGCCGATATCTTTCAGCAGTTTGTGTTTATCAAGCGACTGTGTGTCGGCCCAGTCCATGAAACCAAATCGGCGGGCGTCGTTGTAGACGATGCAGGTGCCGTCATCGAGGTGCCATATCACGTGGTCATGGGGGCCGGGTTCGGTGTTGCCTCCCGAGTCGTGATAAAATGCGCCGGGTTCAAAGCTTTTACCGTCGGGCTTCACTATGGTGAATCGCCCGGTCATGCCGAGATGCAGAATCAGGGTTTTGCCATTGGAGCAGTGGACAAGAATGTATTTGGCGCGGCGTTCCAGTGCTTCAACCTTGGCGTCCTGCATCGTCTCCGACATACCATCTGGAAACGGAAAGCGCAGGTCTTTGCGTCTCAGTTCAATCCATGAAAAGCGCCGACCCATCAGGACAGGTTCCAGCCCTCGTTTTACGGTCTCAACCTCAGGCAGTTCCGGCACATTAACCTCGTTGCCGCACATGACGCGACGCAATGGAATTTCAATCTGTCTTAGCCTATGTAAGGCACATGAGCATTGAAACCAAATTCGGCTTCCGCAATGTGGAAAAGGGAGAAAAGCAGGGCCTTGTCAACGAGGTCTTTGCAAAATCCGCTGCCCGCTATGATCAGATGAATGATTTGATGTCTGGCGGTTTGCACCGTTTGTGGAAGGATGATTTCCTGACCCAGCTCAATCCGCCGCGCAATGACCGGGCCTTCAGGGTACTGGATGTAGCGGGTGGAACGGGCGATATTGCTTTTCGCATTGCAAGCATCGGCGGTGTTGGGACGCATGTCACCATTGCAGATATTTCTCCTGATATGGTTGGTGAAGGCAAACGCCGGGCGGAAGCCGGGACATTTGCGGGCAAGGTGGATTTTACTGTTGGCAATGCCGAAGAATTGGCATTCCCCGACCAGAGCTTTGACGCCTATACCATCGCATTCGGCATTCGAAATGTGCCGCAAATTCCGCTGGCCTTGAAGGAAGCCTATCGTGTTCTCAAACCCGGTGGCCGCTTCATGTGCCTTGAATTTTCGCATATGGACGTTGATGCACTCCAGAAAATCTATGACGCCTATTCCTTCACCGTGATCCCGGCAGTGGGCAAAGTGGTGACGGGGGATGGTCAACCCTATCGTTATCTGGTGGAGTCGATCAGGACTTTTCCGAAGCAGCAGGACTTTGCCAACTTGATTGAGGAGGCAGGTTTTTCGCGTGTCACATGGCGCAATCTGACAGGTGGAACAGTTGCCATTCATTCAGGTTGGCGCATCTGATGGCATTTGCCGTCACCAATTTTTTTCGCATCTTGCGGGCTGGTTTTGTGCTGGCACGTCATGGTGCGCTGTTGCCGCCCGAGCAAATTGCGCAATTGCCATGGGTTGTACGCAGGGGATTGGCGCTGGCGCAAATTGGCAGCAGCCAGACCGAAGTTGATCAGAGTAATCCTGTTTCTGCAGCTCTCGCGGCCTTGGGTCCAAGTTATATCAAGCTTGGGCAGTTCCTGGCGACGAGGCCAGATGTGATCGGGGCCAAGCGGGCGTTTGAACTCAAGGTGCTTCAAGACAAGTTGCCGCCGTTTCCCATGAGTGTGGCGAAGGCCATTATTTTGAAAGAACTGGGGCAGACCGTTGAAACGCTATTCGTTTCATTCAGTGAGCCAATTGCTGCGGCCTCCGTGGCACAGGTGCACAAGGCTGTGACCCTTGACGGGCGCAATGTTGCGGTGAAAATTCTGCGGCCCGATGTGGACCGCCGGTTTGCAGCGGACATTGACAGCTTTGGCTTTGCTGCCCGCTTGCTTGAACGGTTTTCTGTTGCAGGGCGCAGGCTTCGCCCTGTATCTGCGGTGGCCATGCTTGAACAGTCCATGAAGCTCGAACTGGATCTTCGCATGGAAGCTTCAGCGCTTGGAGAAATGGCTGAGAACACCAAGGACGATCCGGCCTTTCGTTTGCCGAAAGTCGATTGGGCGACAACGTCCAAACGCGTGCTGACAACCGAATGGATGGACGGCACACCAATGGCGGATGTCGCCACCCTGAAATCCCGGCAACTTGATCTGATCGCAATAGGCGATACAGTCATCCAGAGTTTTCTCCGCCATGCCATTCGCGATGGCTTCTTTCATGCGGACATGCATCAAGGAAACCTGATGGTTGATGCACAGGGCAACCTTGTCGCTTTCGATCTTGGCATCATGGGCCGCCTTGGCATGAAGGAGCGGCTGTTCCTCGCTGAGATCCTCTATGGCTTTATCACACGGGACTATATGCGCGTGGCGCAGGTGCATTTTGATGCAGGCTATGTTCCACAAACGCAGGACGTAAATAATTTTGCGCAGGCACTTCGGGCGATTGGAGAGCCTATTCTCGGATTGCAGGCCGACCAGATTTCCATGGCACGATTGTTGACGCAATTGTTCGAAGTGACAGAACAATTCGACATGCAAACGCAACCGCAATTGTTGCTTCTGCAAAAGACAATGGTTGTGGTTGAAGGTGTGGCGCGGACACTGAATCCTAATCTCAACATGTGGAAAACAGCCGAACCCTTCGTGCGGGCGTGGATTGAGCGGACACTCGGACCCTTCGGCAAGCTGGAAGAGGCAAGCGAGAGTGTGAAGGCTCTGGCGCGGCTTGCCTTGCAATTGCCCACGCTTCTGGATGAAGGTCATAAAGCCATGCAGACTTTGGCTGCCCAGCAGGAGGAAGCTGCGCAGCCCAAGCCCGGAACCTTGGCCGCAATGGCGCCTTGGCAATTGGCAGCTTTGGTATTTTCGAGTGTTGTTTTGGCGGCGATGGTGGCACAGGTGCTTTAAATGACCCAGTCTGTTTTACTTATCATTGGCGGCGGTATTTCAGCATACAAGTCCCTGGAACTCATTCGCCTGCTCAAGGGCAAGGGCATCGCTGTCCGCTGCATCATGACCAAGGCAGCTGAGCAGTTTGTCACTCCGTTATCTGTGGCCGCACTTTCCGGCGAGACCGTCTACTCGGATTTGTTCTCCCTGACAGATGAAACAGAGATGGGGCATATTGAATTGTCACGTTCGGCTGATCTGGTTGTGGTTGCACCAGCGACGGCAGATTTGCTGGCCAAGATGGCGGCTGGATTGGCAAATGATTTGGCCTCCACAACTTTGTTGGCGACTGACAAGAAGATTCTGGTTGCTCCCGCAATGAATGTGCGGATGTGGCTGCATGCGGCGACACAACGGAATATCCGTATACTGACGAATGATGGCGTTAATTTTGTCGGCCCCAATGAAGGCGATATGGCCTGTGGTGAATTTGGTCCGGGTCGCATGGCAGAGCCAGTTGAGATTGTGGGTGCCATTGAAGCTGCACTGTCACCGCAACCGAAGCCTCTGGCTGGCAGACATGTGCTGATTACGGCAGGCCCCACGCGTGAGGCGATTGACCCAGTGCGCTATATTTCCAATCATTCTTCGGGCAAGCAGGGCTATGCGATTGCCGCAGCGGCAGTGAAGTTGGGTGCACAAGTGACCTTGGTGAGCGGCCCGGTTAATCTGCCGATACCTGCGGGCGCCGGCATGATTCCGGTCAATTCGGCTGACGAGATGTTGAAGGCCGTAGAAGGTTCGCTCCCGGCCGACATTGCCATTTTTACCGCTGCTGTTGCAGATTGGAAAGTAGAGTTCATTGCGGGTGAGAAAATCAAAAAGAGCGAAGATGGCTTTTTGCCAACACTGTCATTTAGAGAAAACCCAGATATTCTGAAAACCGTCGCCACACGAAAATCCGGACGGCCAAAACTGGTTGTGGGTTTTGCGGCGGAGACCGAGAAGGTTCTGGATCACGCAACGGCTAAATTGGGAAAGAAGGGTTGTGATTTGATTGTCGCCAATGATGTTTCGCCTGAAGGTGGGGTGTTTGGCGGGGACCGCAATACGGTGCATCTGGTGACAACTGCGGGAGTTGAAGATTGGCCAGCGATGAGCAAAGTTGATGTTGCTGCGAAGTTGATGGCGAAGTTGGCGGGGATGTTGTGAAGGTACAGGTGGTGCGCCTGCCCCATGGCGCCGATCTTCCTCTTCCTTCCTATGCCACTTCGGGTTCAGCAGGGTTGGATTTGCGATGTGCTGAGGCCCTCACGCTCAAAC
>JANMEM010000194.1:0-2768 GCA_031376985.1 Hyphomicrobiales bacterium | reverse complement strand
CTCCTGCTGATGTCTAACCTGCATCAAATCGATGCTAATTCGGCATTATCCGGCAAATCCTGGAGCAAGTAAATCTCCCGGACTGACGATAGGGAGGTTGGGAAGCTCACTGCTGACCGAGAAGGTTAAGCTGGAGCACTCAGCCTCCCCCGCCACGACTTGCAACGTCATCGAGTGATATCGCATTGGGAGAACGCGTCATGAACCAGTTACAGCGCAGGGATTTCATCGTTAAAGGAAGTGCAGCGTTGGCCGCACTTGCGATGTTTCAATCACGTTTTGCCCAGGCTTTTCCAAGCCGCCCGGGCGAGACCGTGATTGCTTGGCTGGATCAGCCGCCGCCCGACCCCGACCCGGCGGACCAAGACTTGCTCGTCTGGGAGGATCTCAATTCATGGTTGACCCCCAACGAGAAGTTCTTCAGCATTTCCCATTTCAACCGGCCGGAGATCGACGCGGCAACCTGGAAGCTTGAGGTTGATGGCCTAGTGAAAAAACCTTTGAACTTGACGCTTGCGGATATCAAGGCGCGCCCGCGTCAGGAGGTTGTTTTCACCGTGGAATGTTCCGGTAATCATGGCTTCCCGTTTTTTACCGGAGGCATCGGCAACGCCCGCTGGGCCGGCACGCCACTCGCCGCCATTCTTGAAGAGGCTGGAGTCAAGGAGAACGGCATCGAAGTCGTGTTCTGGGGCACAGATGCCGGCGACATCAAGCTGAAAGACGATATACGTGATGTCCAAATGCACCAAAACTTTGCCCGCAGCATGTCCCTTGCCGACGCCATGAGCCCCAACAATATTTTATGTTACGAGATGAACGGAGAAGCCTTGCCACAGCCGAACGGTTCTCCGTTGCGGCTCATCGCACCGGGCTGGTACGGTATCGCCAACGTCAAGTGGTTGAAGCGCATCGAAGTGCGCGACAGGCGCTTCGCGAGCCTGCTCATGGGGCGCAACTATGTCACCATCCGCGAAGAAGAGCATAACGGCGAGACAGTCTGGGCCGAGACTTCGGTAGGCCGCGCCCGGTTGAAGTCGGCACCTGCGAGGGTCACCCAGAAAGACAATAGCTACCGGATTACCGGTGCAGCCTGGGGTGCTCCGATCGGCAAGGCGGAAGTGAAGATCGATGACGGACAGTGGATGGAGGCCACGATCGACCATAGTGAAGAGGCGGAATTCGCCTGGAAAATCTGGCATCTCGATTGGGAAAACCCGGCGCCAGGTGAGCACACGGTGACCTCGCGCGCCACAGATGTTTCCGGACAAGTCCAACCAGCGATGGATGATCCCTGGATCGCCAAGAAGAAAACATACTGGGAAAGCAATGGCCAAGTTACGCGCCGGATAAAGATTACCTAAACTGTGTATTTTCGGGATCGCCTTGCAGCCGCCTGATTTCGTACCGTACGTGAATTTCCAGCAACGATACAAAACGATAGATTGGCGGAGAGGGGGAGATTCGAACTCCCGGTACACTTGCGCGTACTTCGCATTTCGAGTGCGACGCGATCGACCACTCTGCCACCTCTCCGCATTTGGTCGCGGGCGTTCAATAGCTGAGGTTATGGCTCCTGCCAACCCCTTTTCGGGGCTTGGTTGACTCAGATTTGAGAGGTGGTAGAAGCCGCGCTCATTGAAAGCAGGCGGGGAAACCGGCCTGTCAAAAGGAGAATTCCATGGGTTACAGAGTTGCAGTCGTCGGGGCCACGGGAAATGTGGGCCGCGAGATGCTCAATATTTTGGCCGAGCGCCAATTTCCGGCGGATGAAGTGCATGCCTTGGCGTCGCGCAAATCCATCGGCTTTGAAGTGTCCTATGGCGACAAAACCCTGAAGTGCAAAGACCTCGAGCAGTTTGATTTCACCACTGTGGATTTCTGCGTGATGTCGGCTGGATCTTCGGTGTCGAAGGAATGGTCGCCGAAAATCGGTGCCATGGGGTGCATCGTGATCGATAACTCTTCGTTCTGGCGTTATGACCCTGAAGTGCCGTTGATTGTTCCGGAAGTGAATGCCCATGTCTTGACGGAATACATGGGCCGCAACGTGCGGAAGAATATTATTGCCAATCCGAATTGTTCGACGGCACAATTGGTGGTGGCGTTGAAGCCTTTGCATGATGTGGCGAAAATCAAGCGTGTGGTGGTTTCCACCTACCAGTCGGTTTCCGGTGCAGGCAAGGAAGGCCTCGATGAACTCTGGAACCAGACCAAGGGCGTTTTCGTGACAGACTCGCCGGAGCCCAAAAAGTTCACCAAGCAGATCGCGTTCAACGTCATTCCGCATATCGACGTTTTTCTGGATTCCGGGGAAACCAAGGAAGAGTGGAAGATGACGGCGGAAACGAAAAAAATTCTCGATCCGAAGATCAAATTGACCGCAACTTGTGTGCGTGTGCCGGTGTTTGTGGGCCATTCGGAAGCGGTAAACATTGAGTTTGAAACGCCACTTTCGGCTGACGAAGCACGTGACATCTTGCGTGAAGCGCCGGGCTGTATGGTGATCGACAAGCGTGAAGACGGTGGTTACATGACGCCTGTGGAATGTGTGGGGGATTATGCCACGTTCATTTCGCGCATCCGTGATGATGCGACAATTGATAACGGGATTAACCTGTGGGTGGTTTCGGACAATTTGCGGAAAGGTGCTGCGCTCAATGCGGTGCAGATCGCGGAAGCCATCATCAATCGCGGACTGATAAAAAAGGCCGCATAAGGCTTTGAAGCAAGGGCGGATTTCTGATCCGCCCTATGTTTTTGCTCCT
>JANMEM010000177.1:0-4578 GCA_031376985.1 Hyphomicrobiales bacterium | reverse complement strand
GGATGAATGGCCGGTGCAAGACGTCAAGGCTGTTTCATGTCAGTCAAGCTCTGAGCCGAACACAATACTTTTTCACCACTATCGCATGCTGGCTTGGAGTCCGGACGGGAACATTCCCTCCGTTTATTTTCAAACCACCGTGACACGACCCTCATCCGTTTCGCTACGCTCACCACCTTCTCCCGCAAGCGGGAGAAGTGAAGGAAGCACGCCTACTCTTCACTTCTCCCGCTTGCGGGAGAGGTGCCGCTTGCGCAGCAAGCGGCGGTGAGGGACGACTCCCCCTATTCCTTGTCGCTCACACCGGCACTCGAAAATGTCGCCATGCCATTGTGGCAATTGATTGCGGCGCGAACGATTCCGGCTGCCATGGCTGCGCCTGATGCTTCGCCAAGACGCATGCCCAGGTCAAGCAGTGGCTTCAATCCCAATTTGGCCAGCAGCGCCTTGTGCGCGGGTTCAGCAGATGCATGGGCTGCCATGCAGTGATCAAGCGCCTTTGGATTGGCCTTGAACAACACGGCGGCGGCGGCGGTTGCCACGTAGCCGTCGATGAGCACAGGCACATGATTGATGCGCGCGCTCAAAATTGCGCCCGCCATGGCGGCAAGTTCACGTCCGCCCAGGCGGCGCAACACTTCCAGGGGGTCACCCAAATGTGCGCGATGCAAATCAACAGCGCGGCCCACAGCGTCTGCCTTGCGCTTCAAACCTTCAGCATCAACACCAGTGCCGGGTCCAACCCAATCCTCAGGTTGTCCACCAAACAGGCCATGGGAAAGAGCGGCTGCAATGGTGGTGTTACCGATGCCCATTTCACCGATGCAGAGCAAATCACAACCATTGGCAATAGCCTCCATGCCATAAGCCATGGTGGCGGCGCAGTCCTGTTCGGAAAGTGCCGGGCCTTGGGTGATGTCGCCCGTGGGCTGCTCAAGGGCCAGTTCAAACACCTTGAGACCCAAATCAAAGGTCTTGCAGATCTGATTGACCGCAGCGCCGTCGTTCTGGAAATTCGCCACCATCTGCGCCGTCACAGCCTGTGGATAGGCCGCCACCCCCTGTGCCACCACGCCGTGATTTCCGGCAAATACCGCGACAACGGGATGCTCGACGCGGGGCGACGAACGCTGCTGCCACGCTGCCAGCCATTCGACGATCTCCTCCAATCGGCCCAGTGCACCGGGGGGCTTGGTCAGTTGGGAATCTCGGGCTTTGACCTTGGCCACAGCGTCCAGATCAGCATCCGGCAGGGCCGCCAACAGGGCACGAATATCGTCAAAAGGAAGGCCGGTTGCCATGGGTGATACCTTTCGGGAATCGAGGGATGCAAAATTGTCAGTGGCTTTTGGGCTTGGCTTGGGGCAGACGTCAACGCCATTGAAGACCTTGCGACGGCCATGAGCGACTTACCCCCTGCACCCTCAACCACCCACTCGACCTTCCGGCCGCTCGCGGAGTTTGTGCACGCCCTGAAATTTCTGACCCGACTGCCCGTGCCTTTCTCCCGCACCATTGACCCGCCGCCCTTCAACCAATCCATGCGCATGTACTCTGTTGTTGGTGCGTTGATAGGCTGTGGCATCGCCGCCGTGTTGCTGGCCGGGAAATATCTGTATCTTCCGCCCATGCTTGCCGCACTGCTTGCCGTTGCCGCCGGTGTTTTGCTGACAGGTGCCCTGCATGAAGATGGCCTGGCCGATATGGCTGACGGTTTTGGTGGCGGCAAAACCAGGGAGCGCCGCTTGGAAATCATGCGGGACAGTCGCATCGGCTCCTATGGCACATTGGCGCTGATCGTCGCCGTTGGCGTGCGTGTGGCCTGTTACGCGGCACTTCTGCCGTTTGCGCCCGTGGCGTTGCTGCTGGTCATCGTGGCTTGCCAGTCATTTTCACGGGCCTTGGTGGTAGACTTGCTATGGGCCACAAGCCCGGCCCGTTCGGACGGGCTGTCAGCCTATGCTGGTCAGCCCACACGCATGGTGGCTATGGTGGCCATCATTGTCGGGCTGTTATTGACATTGGCAGCCGGATATTTCACCAACTTCGAAAATGCCATTCTCGCCTTGGGTCTTGGCCTTGCGGCGACAGCAGGCATCAGGCAAACGGCAATTCGCCTGATTGGCGGGCAAACGGGCGACGTTTGCGGAGCGGCACAGGTAACGTGCGAAGTGATGATGCTAAGCGCCTTCGTGGCAACACTTCATTAACCGTTATTTCAAGTTGCTTCCCTTTATGAAAGTCCGGTGAAGAATTGGCAAGTTATGGTGGACCCAAGAATTGAGGTTGTACATGCGTGTTGCCGTTCCCATGCCCAGTGTTGTGCTTGCCGTGCTGTTAACTGTCGGTGCGGGGTTGCCGGGTTTCACGCCGCTGGCCCCTCCGCCCGCTGACCCCTTGAAGCTCTACTCAATGACGCAACTCAACGCCGGCGCAAACGGTCACTATACCACCCGCGCTGACATCAATAATCGCGCTGTCAATGTGTTGGTTGATACCGGTGCCAGCACAGTGGCGCTCAGTTATGAGGATGCTGAAAGAGTGGGCTTGCGTCCCGGCACGCTGAAATTTGATATTCCCGTCAGCACGGCCAATGGCATTGGCAAAGCAGCCCAAGTTGTGTTGCGCGAAGTCGAAATCGACAATGTGCGTGTGTCCGATGTTGAGGGCATGGTGCTGCAAAAAGGAGCACTCCGCGGAACATTGCTTGGCATGAGCTTTCTGTCGCGCCTTCGCAGTTTCAGTATAGAGAACGGTAAACTCATCCTCAAAAATTGACGCTGGTTTGACACGGCACGTCGCACCGTGCCATTGCGCGGGGCCTGTCACACCCCACATTGCAAATATGGATCATTTGAGCCGTCCCGAAATAGAAACGCCCTGCATCAAGATCTGCGTTGTTGAACCTGAAACCGGGTTCTGCATCGGCTGTGGGCGTACGCGTGGCGAAATCGCCGATTGGCTGGGCATGTCACCGCTGGAGCGCCATACCCTTGTTTTAGCGCTGCCGGAACGGATTTCCACCTTGACCCAGCGTAAAACCCGGCGCGGTGGCAGGCGCGGGCGGATTGCCGCAGAATAATGCAATCTCATTCATTTGAGTGATGACGGATCATTTCAACCTGACTAGCTTTGAAGGCGAACACCCTGCACTCGGAGCGGCAGTTCGGGGAAAGCAGATTGTCGCTCCACTTTTTTCAGGCTGCCGATGCCATTCGTGCCGCCTGGTGTTCTACAGTGTCCAAAGCAAGCCGCAAAACCTCCAGTCCAGCGTCAGGCTTGCAGCCTTCCACCGAGAGAACCTGTCGCCACAGGCGGCCTCCCGGTTGGCCATGGAATAAACCCAGCATATGGCGGGTGATGCGGTGCAGGGGCCAACCGGCAGCAAGGTTCCCGGCAATGTAATCAAACATGGCCTCTACGGCATCGCGACGCGTCGTGACGGGAGATGGCGTGTCCGCAAACAGTGGATCAACGGCGGCCAACATCCATGGATCATGATAGGCGTCACGACCGTACATCAATCCATCCAAATCCTCTAAATGAGAAATGTTTTCCATCAGTCTTGAAAGTCCTCCGTTAAGGACTATATTCAGATCTGGTCTGGAGGCCTTGAGGCGGTGAACACGGTCATAGTCCAAAGGCGGAATTTCCCGGTTTTCTTTTGGGCTGAGACCTTTGAGCCAGGCTTTCCGCGCGTGTACAATAAATGTGTGACACCCTGCCCCCGCGACAACGTCGATGAAATTCTGGAAATCCTTCTCCGAATCCTGATCATCAATGCCAATACGACACTTCACGGTGACCGGAATTTTGACGGCTTTTTGCATGGCCTCCACACAATCAGCCACCAGCTGCGGTGTGGCCATGAGACAGGCTCCAAAGTTTCCACCCTGCACGCGGTCAGAAGGACAGCCGACATTCAGGTTGATTTCGCAATAACCCCAGTCTTCACCAATACGCGCAGCCTCAGCAAGCGTCACCGGGTCACTTCCACCCAATTGCAAAGCCAAAGGCTGTTCGCGCGGGTCAAAGCCAAGCAACTTGTCGCGATTGCCATGCTTTACCGCAAGCGCCGTCACCATCTCAGTATAAAGCAGGGCATGGCGCGTGAGCGTGCGATGAAAGACGCGGCAATGCCGGTCAGTCCAGTCCATCATGGGCGCAACGGCGAATATTTTATCCTTGTAATTCAATAGTTTATCCTTATATTGTAAAGCGAACAGATGTGAACGTGTGCAGTTTTTTTCCTTCGATTTCCCGCCTTTTATACTTGTTTCGTTCCCTTGCTGCACACATATCGCACACGACTTTAGAAAGGAGTGCACACGAATGCCAGTGATCGTCAAGCTACCTTCTGGAAACTGGCGCGCTCAAGTCAGGCGTAAAGGAAAGTATATCAGCAACACGTTTCGGCGGCGAGCAGATGCAGACACTTGGGCACTTGAAACCGAACGTACCATCGACAAGGGCATAGACCCCAAAACTGTCAACCCGCGTACGGTCACGACGTTCAGTGACGTCATCGATTTGCACATCCAAGACATGTTGGAAGTGGGAAAGAAATTCCGACGGTCC
>JANMEM010000163.1:0-2216 GCA_031376985.1 Hyphomicrobiales bacterium | reverse complement strand
TGTCGGAAGCCGATTTGAAAGAACGCGATTCAGTTGTTTTAGCATCGTTCGAAAAAGCCATGGCATCACTTGCACAATCCCGCACGGAAGAGGGTGTACGATTAGGTGCGGTTTTGACGGCGCAACTTTCCCGTATTGCTGCTTTGACTGACGCTGCCCGCGCCAATCCCAGCCGCAGCGTAGAAGCCATACGCCAGCGTCTCGGTGAACAGGTGGCACGGCTGCTTGAATTGTCAGATACATTTGATCCACAGCGCCTGCACCAGGAGGCGATTTTGCTGGCCACCCGCGCGGACATTCAAGAAGAGCTGGATCGGTTAGCGTCTCACATCACGGCGGCTCACGCGTTGATGGATGCGCGGGAACCCGTGGGCCGGAAATTTGATTTTCTGACGCAGGAGTTTAACCGCGAGGCCAATACCTTGTGCTCGAAAGCCAATGATCCGTCTTTGACCATAATCGGCCTCGACCTCAAAACCGTTATCGACCAGCTCCGTGAGCAGGTTCAGAATATCGAATGAATTGACCATGCCCAGTTCCGAACGAAAACTTGTCACTGTTTCCCGGCGTGGACTGCTGTTTGTCATGTCGTCACCGTCAGGCGCCGGGAAAACCACATTGTCGCGCAAGTTGCTGGAAGCGGATCGCAATATTTCACTGTCGGTTTCTGTGACAACGCGAAAGCCGCGCCCCGGCGAAGTGGATGGCAAGGACTATTATTTTATTTCGCCGGTGAAGTTTGAGGACATGGTTGCCAAAGGCGAATTGCTGGAATGGGCGACGGTGTTTGGCAATTCCTATGGTACGCCCAAAAAACCCGTTGAAGAGGCGTTGCATATTGGCCGTGACGTGTTGTTCGACATTGACTGGCAAGGCACTCAGCAAATGGCGCAAGCCATGCCAGAAGACTTGGTTAGATTGTTTATTTTGCCGCCAACACCTGACGCGCTTCGTACACGCCTGATCAACCGCGCACAGGATTCGTCGGCGGTTATTGCCAAGCGCATGGCGGAAGCCGCCCATGAAATCAGCCATTGGCCGGAATATGACTATGTGATTGTGAATGACTCGGTGAATGCGGCGCATGAACAGGTGATGTCGATATTGATTGCCGAACGCTTGCGGCGGCGCAGGCAGTTGGGGTTGACTGAGTTTGTGCGGGAATTGACGAAGGAGTTGTGAGGGAAGGAGTTTGTGGACACACCCCCTCCCGGCTTTGCCGTACTCCCCCACGCTTCGCGCGAGGGAGAAAGAATTTCAAACCGCCAACTCCACAGCCAACCTTGCAAAATCGTTCACTGCCAATTCCTCGGCGCGTTTTGTGGCAGCTATTTCCAATTTCTCCAATACGGTTTCCGGTGATGCGAAGACTGACTTCAAACTGGAGCGCAGCATTTTGCGGCGTTGGCCAAAAGCCGATGCTGTCACGCGCTCCAAATCGGTGACAGTGCATTCTATTTCCGGTTTGGCGCGTGGTGTAAGTTGCACGATGCTTGATGTGATCTTTGGTGGCGGCGTAAAGGCGCTGCGGTTGACGTCGAAGAGTTTTTTGCAGACGCAACGCCACTGGCAAATGACACTCAGGCGGCCATAATCGTCGGAGCCTGGAGCGGCGGCAATTCTGAGCGCGACTTCTTTTTGAAACATCAATGTGAGTGAATCGTAGAAAGGTGGCCAAACCCCTCGAGTAAGCCAACCCAGCAGCAGTGGTGTGCCAATGTTATAGGGCAGGTTGGCGACGATGCGGGTTGGACCTGCGATAAGAGTTGGCCAATCAACTTCGAGGGCGTCGCCTTCGATGACCTGCAAACGGCCGGGATAGTGGGCTGCGATTTCGGCGAGGGCGGGTAGTGCCCGTGCATCACGTTCGACAGCGATGACTGTTCTGGCACCCTCTGCAAGAAGTGCTCGCGTCAGGCCACAGGGGCCGGGGCCGATTTCAATGATGGTTGCTTGATCCAATGGTGCTGCGGAACGAGCGATACGGCGTGTCAGGTTAAGGTCAAACAGGAAATTCTGGCCCAATGATTTTTTGGCGGCAAGGCCGTGGGTTTCGATGATGTCACGGAGTGGTGGCAAGCCATCATCAGCCAATTCAACAGTCATGCGGCTGCCATTTCAGCGGCAAGGCGGATGGCAGCGATCAGGCTATCGGCCTGGGCTTGGCCTGTGCCAGCGAGGTTCAGTGCTGTGCCATGGTCCGGCGAAGTGCGGAT
>JANMEM010000158.1:0-6760 GCA_031376985.1 Hyphomicrobiales bacterium | reverse complement strand
GACGCCAGCAATTCGCCAACGAAATCTTCGTCATTGGCAATCACCTTGCCTGATGGTGCCGTCTTTCCAATGGTGCCAGCGCATGAAGGGTAAACGTAAAACGCGCCTTCTGGCTTTGCGCAGGAAATACCTTTTGCCTGGTTGAGCATGGACACCACCAGGTCTCGGCGTTCCTTGAACACAGTGTTATGTTCAGCGATAAATCCTTGCGGACCATTCAGCGCTTCAACCGCAGCCCACTGGGCAATCGACGATGGATTGGACGTCGATTGCGATTGCAATTTAGCCATGGCTTTGATCAGCGCCTCAGGCCCCGCCGCATAGCCAATGCGCCACCCCGTCATGCAATAGGACTTTGACACGCCGTTCATGGTCAATGTGCGATCATAAAGTGCGGGCTCAACCTGCGCCGGAGTCACGAACTTGAAATCATCATAGACCAGATGCTCATACATATCGTCCGTCAGAATCCAGACATGCGGATGCTTCACCAGAACATCAGTCAGCGCCTTCATTTCAGTTTGGCTGTAAGCCGCACCTGACGGGTTCGACGGCGAATTCAAAATCAGCCACTTGGTTTTTGGCGTAATCGCCTTTTCAAGGTCAGAAGCTTGCAGCTTGAAGCCCTTGTCAGGCCGCCCTTGCACGACAACGGGAACACCCCCCGCCAACATCACAATGTCAGGATAGCTCACCCAGTAAGGGGCTGGCACAATCACTTCATCGCCGGGGTTGACCGTGGCCATCAGCGCGTTGAACAACACCTGCTTGCCACCGGTGCCAACCGAAACCTGCGAGGTTTTGTAAGTCAGGCCGTTTTCACGGGCGAACTTGTCCACAATCGCTTTCTTCAGTTCTGCAATACCATCAACCGCCGTATATTTTGTCTTGCCCTTTTGTATGGCTGCAATGGCCGCATCCTTGATGTTTTGCGGCGTATCAAAATCCGGCTCCCCGGCAGCAAGGCCGAGAACATTTTTTCCCTCAGCCTGCAGGGCCATGGCCTTGGTTGAAATGGCAATGGTGGCTGAAGGTTGAATGCGGTTCAGGGAATCGGAGATAAAGCCCATGGCGGTCCTCGTTGAAAACTACGGCTGCGCTTAGAGCATCAAACAGCCCTATGTAAAGTCCGGCAAAACGTGGCAGATAGGCGGAATGCACGCACCACACATCATCATCGCTGGCGGGGGAATTGCGGGGCTGGCATCGGCCTTGGCGCTGGGACGCCACGACGCCCTGATTCTGGAACAGGCGGCGGCTTTTTCCGCCATCGGCGCAGGCCTGCAACTCGGCCCCAACGCCGTGCGGGCGCTGCAAAAACTGGGTGCGTGGGATGCTGTTGAACCCATCACCTCAAGCCCTCCCGAAATTCACATGCGAGATGGTGTGACGGGAAAGCTCCTCAAACGCTTGCCGCTGGGTGCTGATTTCCAAAACCGCTACGGCGCACCCTACCGCGTCGCCCACCGGGCCGATTTACACGCGGCGCTTTTAGGTGTTGTAAAATCCCGGCCAAACATCACCATGCGGCTCAACGAAAAAATCACTTCAGTCGACGTTCATCTTGACGGCCTCATTCTTCAATCAAGTGCAAAGCCAATGGCCTGTCAGACCCTCATCGTCACGGACGGGGTGAATTCAGAAATCCGCCAGAACTTGTTTGCAGATTCAGCCGCCATCGCATCAGGCCATCAGTTCCACCGCGCTCTCATTTCAGTTCCCGACAATTTTGACGTCGCAATGGATTGCGTGAATCTGTGGATGTACCCTTATGGCCACGTAGTGCATTATGTCATCGGCAACAAACAACATCTGAACATTGTGGCCATCACACCCGACGATGCCACACCGACATCGCATTTTTCAAATGCAGCACCCGCGTTGAGAACATTGCTCAACACTGCGGAGCCTGACTTCTCATCATGGCCGGGTCTTGTTGCACCCAAGTTGAAGTCATGGACAAAGGGAAATGTACTCTTCCTAGGAGACGCCGCCCATGGCA
This sequence comes from Hyphomicrobiales bacterium, assembly GCA_031376985.1. Classification (GTDB taxonomy): domain Bacteria; phylum Pseudomonadota; class Alphaproteobacteria; order Rhizobiales; family Aestuariivirgaceae; genus Aestuariivirga. The sequence goes on along the minus strand of JANMEM010000158.1, from coordinate 4,758 downwards.
CCCTGCCCTATCTGGCCCAAGGTGCGGCTATGGCCTTGGAAGACGCTGCATATTTGCAAGCAATTTTGCCAACAACGCAAAGCCTGCGCCATGCTTTCGCTGAAACATCACAGGGCCGCATGGTACGAACCGAACGGCTGAGCCAAGAAACGCGAAAAGCCGGAAAGATCTATCACCTCAGCGGCCCCATGAATTTGGCACGGAATTTGGCACTCAAGGCAACACCCGCAATCGCAATCACCCGCAGGCTGGACTGGCTTTATAGGGGCTAGGGAGTCTCATATGATCAATTAAACCAATAACGTCATTCCAAACGCGTACGTAGCGCAGCGAAGAAAGCGATTTGGAACCCCGCTACAAATGGGGATTAAAAGCGGGCTTCCAAATCACTCGTTTCGCTTCGCTACACTCGTGTTTGGAATGACGAATATCCTGGAGTCTGCTAATGCAATAACCCAGGGGAGCAGACCCAAAATTCAGTTTTTGCCGGGTGAACGACGTGTTGGTGTCCTTACTAAATCCGGCGTATCACTGCCCCCAATTGACTCTACTTCAGGAATATAAACAAAACACTTTTTCGGTTTGACGGCGGCTACAAATGTTGCGGCGACAGGCGAAGATTTTCCACCGCCCACACATTTGATAACGCTTCCACAACTGCCGCCACCTCCCGCAATCCAATAGGGCTTTGCATTGGTGCGCATGATCTTTTCGCAGCAGTCTTCAACCTTGCTCTTGCTGTCAAAGCGGCAGTTCAGCAATTTCATTGTGGTATTGGCATTGGCTGTTGAAGCCACCAGCGGCATTACAAAAACCACGCCAACAAGTGCAATGGCGCTGAGTGATAATGTGGATTGAATCTTGTTCATGTCTGTCTCCTTGAATTGTGGGTCGTGATCGACCGTTGTCTGCACTATCGCTGACCTGTGATGCAGAAGGGCTGAACAGAAAATTCATGCTGTGTTCACGAAAATGTTATTGCGAATTGTCACTGGAAGCTCGGCGTGACCATCCAATCCACTGTCTTGCAAGTCTCGTAAGAAAGTGATGTGTTGAACAAGGCGTTGGTGCTGGTTCTCGAAAGGAACATTGGGATGATTGCAAACAAATTATGTGCGTCGCTGGTTGTGATTGGTTTTTCTGTCGCCGCGGCGACAGGTGCCTATGCTATTCCGGGTGGCGGCACCAGCAAGGACACCATGACTGCAAAGCCGGCAGCCCCCATTAAAAAGTCACCTAAAAAATTGAAGTGCAAACGCACTGAAACCGTCAAGCGCGTGAAGCGCAGCGGCAAGGTAACCTATAAATGCGTGAAGTTGAGGGCCGACATTCTGCCTGATGCTGAGCTTTATCAGCAAGCCCGGCTTTTGGCCGACGAGGGCGAATATGAATGGGCACTCGATCACTTGCGCCTCATTCGCGTTCAGCAAAACGCCGAAGTTTTGAACTATACTGGCTACGCCAATCGCAAGGCCGGTCGCCTCGAAACTGGCATTGGCTATTACCAACGGGCCTTGGCCTTGAACCCCAATTACGTTGAAGCGCGTGAATACCTGGGTGAGGCCTATGTCCTTGCTGGTTTCACGGACCTTGCAAATCAACAGTTGGTTGAAATCCAGCAGCGCGGCGGTGTGTCCAGCAAAGCCTACGTGACACTGGCAAAATTCATCGCGGATGCACCCTCAAATTAGCAACTTGCATTTGCCCCACCCAACACATTAGTTTTGGGTGGGGCCTTCAGGAGATTTTATATGATAAAGTTGAAACATATTGCTGTTGCCGCAGCGCTTGCGGCATTGTCAGTCATAACACCGGTTTTAGCCGCTGGTGACCAGCCAGAACCCGCAGCAGCTGGTGCCGCTGTTGGGCTGTCAGCAAAGGCCTTGGGCTGCAAACGTGGAGAAGCCGCAAAGTGGGCTGGCGAAGGTGATGCCCGCAAGCAAGCCTGCACAACCTATGCAGCCGGCATGATGCCCGACGATGAACTTTACGAGCAGGGCAAATTGCTCGCCACCGAGAGTGAATATGACTGGGCCCTCGAAGTTCTGGCCCTCATTACCAAGCAGGACGATGCGAAAGTTTTGAATTACATCGGCTACAGCAACCGCAAAGCTGGCCGCCTGGAAACCGGGATTGAAGCCTACAAAAAAGCCTTGGCCCTCGACCCGGACTATGTGCAGGCCCGCGAATACTTGGGCGAGGCCTATATTCTGGCCGGCAAGAAAGACCTGGCCATGGCTGAACTGGCCGAAATCAAAACCCGCAAAGGCGCCGATTGCCCTGAATACGCAGCACTGGAAAAAGCCCTCGCAGTGAATTGATCATCATGTCGGCTTGATCATCCATTCGAGCTTGTAACTGCCCTGCCCGCCTTCGCCGAGTATTGACGCAAGTGCGGGCAGAATTATGTTCGCCTCGTCATGCAGCGTCCACGGTGGATTGACCACCACAACACCCGATCCCGCAAGTCCGCCATTTTCGAAAGGTGCCCGCACCAGAACCTCGGCCCGCAAAACCCCCTTCGCCCCCGCAAATGTCAGGGACTCACAAAACGAGTCTGCAAAAGCCTGCGTCGTCACGGGATACCAGATCATCATGCAGACATGGGCCATGCGGCGGAGGGCTTGAGCAACCATGCGGGCCACACGCGAGGTTTCATCCGTCACTTCGAACGCCGGATCAATCAAAACCAATCCGCGCTTTTCCATAAAAGGCAAGGCCGCCCGGATAGCCTGTGCAGCATCCACGTGACTGATGCGCACCAACGAGTCGTCAACAAATCTGGCCGACAGCGTTTGAAAGTCTTGCGGATGTAATTCATTCAACAACAGGCGATCACCGGCACGCAGTAACCCGCGTGCCAAAGCTGGCGAACCCGGATAATGCTGCAACGTGCCATCAACATTCATCCAGCGCACAGCATCGAGATACGGCAACAAAATCGCCGCCTCATCACCCTGCAGATCAGCCGCCAGCAGTCGCCCGATACCACCCCGCCACTCACCTGTTTTAAACGCCTCAAGCCCTGTCAGGTCATAGTGGCCAATCCCCGCATGTGCATCCAGCACAGCCAACGCCGCATTTTTCTGCAGCATGTAAATCAACACGCGCGTCAAAAGCACGTGTTTCAAAACATCGCCATGGTTCCCGGCGTGAAAGGCGTGACGGTAATTCATGTGGCTTCCCATGGCTGCACGAATGCGTCCGGTCAACCCGCGTTAACGCGGCATTCATCATATCGGTCCAATTCATCAGCTATTTAAGGGACACGCCAATGGCCGGATCGATTCGGATGATGGGTGCAGCGCTTTGCTTGCTGTCAGGCAGCCCGGCAATGGCAGCGGAATTGACGCCATGGCTCGGCAGCGCTGACCAGACACCGTTTCAGCTCGACCCAAACACCATGGTGGCCGTAACCTTTGCTGCGGATCCCTCGCAAACAGGCAGTCTGTCAGCAGCGCCATGCCCGCCTAAAGGTTGCGTCCACGCCATGGGCGCTGCTAAAAGCACTTCGGTGGCAACAGGCGTTCCGCAAAAATGACACATCTGCGCTCTATTGCTGCCGCTGTTTCGGGGGAAACGAGAATGACAATGACATTTAAAACACTTGCTTCACTTTCAATTGCCGCCTTGTTCATGACTGGTTGCACCAGCATGAACGTCTTCAAGGACGACGCGAGCACACTACCACCGGCCAATGATCTGGCCCCGGAAGAGCCGATGATGCAGACAGAGGCACCAGCCGTTGGCGGAAACAGCGCTGCACAAATATCAAAAAAGATTTCCGGCAAAAGCTGGAAATGGTCGTCGCCCAATTACAGTGGCGTGACCCTTTACGCCAATGACGGGAGTTCTTTGATCGAACTCAAAGGCAAAAGCGCCTTGGCCCCCGTCACCACAACAGGCCGCTGGGAAGCCCGCAATGGCCAATTGTGCGAAAGTGTAAAAGCAGCTCCACCAGTGCTGTCAACCGATGTTGCCATGTCCTGCAAACCCTTCACCAGCACCGGAAACTCATTCATGGTGGGCAAAGCCAACTTCGTCCTGGACAACTAAGCGTTACCACCCGCCTCATTCCCGCCCGAAACTCTCCACGCTGATGCCGCACAGCTGCGGCACTCTCGCTCCCCTGTAATGAATTGGGGCTTGCCGATGACGATGTCTGTTTCACGCCGCGCATTTTTGCTGACCATGGCAGCCACTGCCTTGTCGGGCAAAGCATGGGCTGATTTCAATCCGCTTTATGACGACGACGCCCGCACACCGGGCCTCCGTGACGAAAGCCTGTTTCCGCCAGCGGAATCACCCGTCGATTTTCCAATTGAACAAATTGACCTTGAAGATATTCCGGAACGTTTCCACCGCCAGGACGTCAATTGGGAAGGCCTGGATGCACCGGGCACAATTGTGATTGATCCGAGCCAGCGCTTCCTGTTCCTGATCGGGGCAGAAGGCACTGCCATGCGTTACGGCGTAGGCGTCGGCAAGGCTGGCTTTGCCTGGCATGGCGATGCCACCATCGGCATGAAACGCCGTTGGCCGCGCTGGTTGCCACCGGAAGAAATGGTCTACCGCGACGCCAAGGCCAAGGAATGGGTCAACGGCATGCCCGGCGGTCCGGAAAATCCTTTGGGCGCAAGAGCCCTGTATCTCAATGCAAATGGTGTTGATACGCTTTACCGCATTCACGGCACCAATGATCCGAAATCCATTGGCAAGGCCATGTCATCGGGCTGCATTCGCATGCTGAATGAAGAC
>JANMEM010000149.1:0-2502 GCA_031376985.1 Hyphomicrobiales bacterium | reverse complement strand
CGCGGAATTGGGTGGCAATATTCTTAACCCAAAATTCAAATCGCACGATGTCGGCAATAAAATCGCCATCCGCTAAATTACTGTTGTCCAACTGCTTTTTTACACCAAACGAAACCAGTCCTGATTGATTGGTGTCTGGTTTTGCCGCGATTGGAATGCGCTTATCTTGCTTTGGCCATGAAACCCAAATCAACCAAAGCGTCGAAGCCAAACAGAATGCAAATATCGCCCACCACGGGACAGAAAACAGCAATCCAAGCGCCTGATCTAGTCGCGTCTTTGCGACGGCGACATCTTCAGGAATTGTTGAATACCCAATGAGGTCAAGCATGGTTCTTGCACCAAGTAGAACCCAGCCGCCGGCAACAGCTATTCCGCTTGTAAATCTTCCGACAAGAATCTTCATAATTCACTATTGCCGCATTTTTACCGGCGTGTGGAGTCCCCCAAAGCGCCTTCACAGGCCACCGTCCCGCGCTTGGTGCGCTTGATACATAAGGCCGGATAATCAAGCAGCGACAGGGCCGCGACGATCTGCCGGCAAACATTGACTTCGCGAAACAGAGGAACAAGTACCGTGTAAACCGGAAGTTCAGCATCATGCAGCAAAGGGACCAAGTGACCCAGCTTCTTCGGCAACGGCATAAGACACAGGCAGCGCAAAGATACCACCATCAGAAAAAACAGGCCAGCCAGAACCTGAAAGACAGATAAAATGATCGCTGCTGAATGGATGACGGTGACAGCAAGGCAGCAAATTACAATCAAACCTGCAAGTAAAAGCTGAGAGTCACTCAAGCGCTGATGGGCTGACGCCCAAGGCTTTGTCTTTGCAAGAGCATGCACAGCTCTATGTTCCAAGGCCTTCGAAAAGTTGCGCAGCACCAGTTTCCGGTAAAGTTGCGGTGAAATCCGCCCCACCAGCGTCAGGCCACGACTTCGGCCTTCATGCAATGAAGCTTCATCTACAATACAATACACGGTGCAATGGGGCAGCCAGCAATAGGGAATGAGTTTGTGACGCAACATCAGAGAGCGTTCCTCTGGTGTCATACGGCCTATTGCAACGGTCAACCACGCTTCGGGAACGATTGACCAATCTTCAACCTGTAATTCAGTCTCATCATGCTGTAGAGGTGACGGCAAGCTGTATCGCCTGCCTTCAAGTGTTACAGCCGCAAACTCAACGCCCATCACCAGCTCCCCAACCAATGATACAAACCCACCGACACCCATCAGCTAAGTGGTATAAATGGACCGCTGCAACCTTTCAGCGATTGAATCTGTTGTTGTTCATTCTATTTTCGATTGCATATTGTTCGACAGTGCTGGCGCAGGATGAAAAGCTGAACGCATTTCCCGGTTTTAGACATGTTGACCCCGCTCCCCCTGAAGACATGGAGGCGCTCGCAGGCAATATCGTGCTAGGTGCCGATGCTGATTTCGCACCGTGGAGTTTCGTAGGCGAAGACGGAAGATTGCGGGGCATATCCATAGAACTGGCAGAGCGGGCTTGTGCAGACGCCACTTTGGCATGTGACATTCGGGCTTTGGATTTTGCAGTGTTGTTGCCGAAATTACGCTCCGGAGAGATTCAAGGGATTATTTCCGGTTTGAAACTGGATACGGTAACCGCCGCAGAATTTGCATTGACCCGCCCCTACTTCCGTTCACTGGGGCGTTTTGTTGTGAGAACGGGTGCTTCTCTGGCGGCTCCGGATATTCGCACCTTGGCTGGGCGCCGACTGGGCTATCGCGCCAACACAGCCCACGCCCGGTTTGTGGAAACCTATTATGGCCGTTCTGCATTGACGCCCTTTGACAGCACAGAGGCGATGCTGGAAGCGCTGCGCACCGGGCAAGTTGATGCTGTTTTTGGTGATGCGGTACAAATATCTTTCTGGCTGAAAGGCAGTGCCTCACGGGGCTGTTGCATGTTTCTGGGCAAAGCTTTTGTGCACCGTGACACCTTCAGCCGAAGTTTGAGTTTTGTATTGCGCCGCGATGCAAATGATCTGCGTACCAGATTTGATCACGCAATTGATCACCTCGAAAGTGCGGGCACAACGGCCGATATCTTTGCGCGCTATTTGCCGTCATCTGTCTGGTAGGCGATTTCTTCGGCCTTGCTGCCGCGCATTGCAGAAAGTGTCTGAGCTGTGCTCGTCAATGAACGGAGTATATCGCCAATTAGGGTCGGTCCGCGATAGACCAAAGCCGAATAGACCTGCAGGAGCGATGCACCAGCCTCGATCTTGGCAAGTGCCGTCAGGCCATCTTCTATTCCACCCGCACCAATGAGCGGTATCCGGCCTTTGCTGATCAGGTAGAACTTAGCGAGTTGCCGTGTGGACATGGAGAACAGCGGACGCCCGGAAAGTCCTCCTGTTTCTGCTCCGTGCACAGACGAAAGCACAGGACGCGACAGAGTTGTGTTTGAAATGATCACTCCGTCCACTGCACCACCTGCACAACAGTCGGCAATATCCGACATTTCTGCTT
>JANMEM010000114.1:0-1677 GCA_031376985.1 Hyphomicrobiales bacterium | reverse complement strand
AACCGCATGCAGGGGGCTCTGTGGCGCGAGGCCATTTCGCTGGTTGAAAACGGCGTGTGTGATGCTGAAACTGTCGATCTTGTGGTGAAGAACAGTTTTGGCCGCAGGCTTGCTGTGCTGGGGCCGCTGGAAAATGCTGATCTCATAGGTTTGGACCTGACGCTTGATATTCACAGGCAGTTCCTGTTCGATCTTGAAACATCAAAATCCCCAAGCCCCTATCTCGAAGCGCTTGTGCGCGATGGAAATCTCGGCTTCAAATCCAATCAGGGTTTCAAGCCGTGGACGGAGGAGAAGAAGAACGCCTTGCGCGCTACGCTTCGTGAACACTTGAAAACACTAAATGAACTGCTTGGCAGCCAGGGAGGAAACCATGCCAAATAAACTCATCGTCAATCGTCGTACACTTCTGAAAGCCAGTGCGGGTCTCGTCGCAGCACCCTCCGTGTTGCGTCGTGCCTACGCCGCAGATACCTTCAAGGTCGGCCTCGTCAGCCCAACCACTGGACCACTTGCGGGCTTCGGTGAAGCACAGGACTGGGTCATCGCCGGCCTCAAGGACGCAATGGCAAAACTGCCAGTGCCAATCGAAATCATCGCCAAGGACTCACAATCCAATCCAAACCGCGCGGCGGAAGTGGCCACCGAGTTGATCGAAAAAGACGGCGTAAAGTTGCTGCTCGGCAAGGACACGCCGGACACCACCAACCCTGTCGCAGATCAAGCTGAACTTAACGGCGTTCCCTGCATCACCAACAACTGCCCGTGGCAGCCCTATTTCTTTGGCCGCAACGGCAACCCGGCTGAAGGCTTCAAATGGACCTATCATTATTTCTGGGGCCTTGAAGATGTCATCGCCAATTTCGTCGGCATCTGGGATCAATCCGGTGCTGCAAAAGTTGTGGGCGGCCTTTTCCCCAATGACGCCGACGGCAATGCCTGGGGCGATGCGGAACGTGGCCTTCCAAAGCCCCTGGCAGCAGCTGGCTACAGGATGGTCGATCCCGGCCGCTATCAGCCGCTGAACAACGACTTCTCCTCGCAAATTGCTGCATTTAAGGAAGCCGGAGTTGAAATCGTCACGGGCGTGATGATCCCGCCAGACTTTGCAACCTTCTGGGCGCAAGCCGCACAACAGGGCTTCAATCCGAAAGTCGTGACCATTGGCAAAGCGCTTCTCTTCCCCGCATCGGTCGAAGCTTTGGGCGACCGTGGTGATGGTCTGACCTCGGAAATCTGGTGGTCACCAAACCACCCCTTCAAGTCCAGCCTTACGGGTCAGTCGGCCAAGGAGTTGGCGGATGCCTATACTGCTGCATCCGGCAAGCCCTGGACGCAGCCACTGGGCTTCGCACATTCGATTTTCGAAGTCGCCTTCGATGTCATCAAGCGTGCCAAAGACCTCAATGATCCAGAGTCAATTCTGGCTGCAATCGTCGAAACCGATCTGCAAACCATTACAGGTCCAGTCAGTTGGAAAGCCGGACCAAATGTTCCGGTGAAAAACGTCTGCAAAACACCGCTCGTGGGTGGACAATGGACCAAGGGTGACAAGGGCTACGACTTGGTTATCACAGCCAACCCGCAGCAAGCGTCCATTCCCGTTGGTGGGACAGTCAGGTTGTTGAAGTAACTCACACTCCGTCATTCCTGCGAAAGCAGGATTGACGGTATCGT
>JANMEM010000023.1:0-1919 GCA_031376985.1 Hyphomicrobiales bacterium | reverse complement strand
GCGGAATAGGCCACACCCTCGAAGACGGCTCTGGTGAGTTCGGCGGCTCCCATTGAGGAGTTGAGCCCTGCGAAAGATGCGCGGGAGTTGATGTCCCACAAGGGCGCGCGTTCGCCTTCGAGGTGGGGCAGGAAGAGGGGCAGGGGTTTGGATTTATTCGCGCTGGCGGCCAGTTCGGAAAGTTCGGTGGCGGTCTTTCCGAGCAGACGTGACAACCATTCTATTGATGCGCCGCCGGATTGTGTTGGACCCGCGTGCAGGGTGATGCCTTCGCAGCGCGGAAAGGCGATGACGCCGGGGACCGGGGCTTTTTGTGAGGACACAATGCCAAGGATTTCGCTGGTGCCGCTGAGGTAAAGTGCTTGGCTGTCTTCGCTGACACCAGCGCCGAACATGCCGGACCACGCATCCATGGCACCCATGACCACGGGCACGCCGTTTCGTAGTTTGCCTATGACCTTGGTGAAGGGGGCGAGGGGCGGCAAACGTTCTGCGGCTCCCGGTACCAGATCAAGCAAGCGCGGCACCATTGTCAGACTACCATCGACAATTCCAAAGGCCGTCATCGGGTCAGTCGCGACTTCTCCTGTGAGATGAAACAGGCAGTAATCCTTGGGGGCCAAGACCCATCTGGTTTTCGCCCAGACGTCAGGGTGATGTTTCGCGACATAGGCCATGCGGGCCAGCACGTGGCTGGCGTCGATGGGAAGCGGTGCACCCCACCAGCGGAGTTTTTCTTCGGCTGAAATCTGCGCGTCAAGCCGTGCTGCTTCGTCAGCACAGCGACCATCTTGCCACGTCATAGCGGGCAGCAGGGCTTTGCCGTTCGCATCCACAAACACATGGGTGTTGACCTGGGAGCAAAGCCCCATACTCGCCACGCCATCAAGACTGAACTCTGCGAGAGCGGCATCAACCAGCTGCATCCAGTCATCGGCATTCTGTTCGACATGGCCTGGAGCAGGGCGCATGGTCTGATAACGCTTGCCGAAACTTTTCAGTACATTTCCCTTGGCGTCAAACAGTGCTGCTTTCACTGCGGTGGTGCCAACATCAATTCCGATCAACATTTTGACATGCCCCAAAGCCTTTTCGCGCACATTGATTGTGCCGGAAATGCCATGCTAAGCACATTCACACAACAAAACGAAAAACCGGGAGAACCTCATGAAACTGATCCGCAGAAGTGTTTTGGCATTGGCCGCTGTATCGACCCTTGCCATGATGAGCGGCGTCGCTGCCGCCGCCGACAAGATCACGGTGATCACGCCTTATCTCGCTCAACCCGGCACGCAGTTCTATGTCGAAGCCTTTCAGGAAAAGGCCAAGGCCAATGGCTGGGAGGTCAATGTCGTCGACACCAAGGGCGATGTGGCCGCTGTGATTTCACAGCTGGAAAACGCCGCGAACCAGAAGCCTTCTGCTATCGTCATCAACGTTGATCCGTCGCAAGTCGGGGCCGGGCTTGAAGCGGCGAAGGCCGCTGGTGTGCCGGTGTTCGGCATGGACGCCGGAGCTTCACCGCTTCTCGTCACCAACGTCACCAGCAATGGCTATGCCATGGCCGCCGACACGGCGTCTTATGTTGTAAACCGCATCAACGGCAAAGGCAGCGTTGTCATGTTCGTGTTTGACGCATTTCCGCCGGTACAACAGCGCGGCGTGATTGCCGATGCGATTTTCAAGAACAACCCCGACATCAAGGTGCTGGACCGTGTGACGCCTGATGTGAAAGACGGTGGCATTGCTGACAGCCGCGCCAAGATGGAAGCCATCCTTGCGGCACACCCGGAAAAGGGATCGATCTCCGCTGTCTGGGCCGCATGGGATCAACCCGCGCTTGGTGCCTTGCAGGCCATTGAAGCGGCAGGCCGTGGTGGTGAAGGCATTGTGATCACCGGCATTGACGCCAACCCCGA
>JANMEM010000022.1:0-4107 GCA_031376985.1 Hyphomicrobiales bacterium | reverse complement strand
CATGCTGGTCTATTTTGGCAGCATTCTCGGCTTCGGGATTTTGGCTGTGATCTTCGGGCTTATTTTTGGGGCCCTGTTGGGCAGCAACGCAATTGCCGGGGTTTTGGCAGCGATCATTGGCATTACTGGAATTTTTGCAATACTGGCAGGCCTCTACTGGTTCATGTTCCGCTTTATGGTGGGCCTGCCCGGCGTCGCTTTGGGAAGTTCACCTGATTTCTTCAAGGACATGTGGCCTTTGTCCAAGGGTGAAACCTGGGGCCTGCCTTTGCGCATGATTTTGGCAACACTGATCGCCTATGTGCCGATGTTGTTTGTTCTGGCCATTTTTGCTGGGCCTTCTTTCATGGACATGATCACGAATGTGGCAAAGCTGGAAAATACCAATAATCCTGCTGCCATGTTCCCCATCATGGCAGACCTGATGGACCAGATGCTGCCCGCAACCGTGGCCATGATGGTGGTCTATGTACCCTTCATGTGGTTCATGACGTTGTTGCTGGGGATTGCGTTTCAAAGGTTCAGGGGAAGAAGCTGAGTGACGGATCATACCCCAAAATAGCTGTCTAAAATCCGCCGATAGATCCGCGTCGTCGCTTGCAGCTCTTCCACTGAAATCCGCTCGTCGGTCTGATGGATCGTTGCATTCGTCGGGCCAAATTCCAACACGGGGCAATAATCCTTGATAAACCGCGCATCTGATGTGCCGCCTGAGGTGGACAGTTTTGGCGTCAATCCGGTTTCGGCGATGATGGCGTCTTGCACCAGTCCCACGAAGGCACCGGGTTCGGTGATGAAGGCTTCCGCACCTTCGGTGAAATTCACACTCCACACGCCGCCCATCTCTTCATAGAGCTTTTCGATGTGGCCGTTCACCAGCGCTTTCAGGGTATCGTAGGTTTGCTCTGTGGAATAGCGGATGTTGAATTTGAGTGTGGCTTTGGAGGGAATGACATTGCCTGCGGGGTTGCCCACATCGAAGGATGTAAACACCAGCGATGACGGATCGAAGGCGTTATTGCCGTTGTCCAAGGGTTTTTCCGAAAGCCGTTCGATCAGTCTCGCGAGTTTGGGAATCGGATTGTCGGCCTTGTGTGGATAGGCCACATGGCCCTGCTTGCCTTCAACAGTGACTACAAATGACAATGAACCGCGACGCCCAATCTTGATGGTGTCGCCCAAGGCATCGACACAGGAAGGTTCGCCCACAAGACAATGGTCGGGAACGTGGCCATGGTCTTTCATCCATTGCAACACTTTTACAGTGCCGTTGATGGCAGGGCCTTCTTCGTCATTGGTGATGAGGAAGGAGATTGAGCCTTTGAACTGCGGGTTCTCCTGCACGAAGTCGCAGGCGGCTGCGGCAAAGGCTGCGACGGAGCCTTTCATGTCGGTGGCACCACGGCCAAACAGGAAGCCATCCTTGATGTCGGCAGCGAAAGGCGGGTGTGACCAGATTGCAGGGTCACCTTGTGGCACAACATCAGTGTGGCCCGCAAAGCAGAAATGTGGCCCGGAGGTGCCAAAGCGGGCGAAAAGATTGTCAATGTCGGGGGTGTTTTTATCTGTGAAGACAAGACGGTTGTTGATGAAACCCGCAGAGTTGAGCCAGCTTTGCACACAATCCAATGCACCAGCTTCATGCGGCGTGACGGAAGGGCAGCGCACCAATTGCTGCAACATGGCGACGGGATCATGGAGAGTGTTTTTCATAGTGGCCTTTTAGGGGGGAAGTCCGCTGTGCGAAAGGGACCTGATTTCAACGCAGCCTTTGTTGACTTTCACCCCCGCTTTGGTCATAAGCCGCCCACATTCAAGGTCATATCCAGTCTTCGTGGGTCGGGCAGCGGTTGGGCGTAAGCCTGATCCGGTAACAAAACGCGTTTGTTATCAACGATTTATACGAAGACCTTACGAAATACGGAGTTTAACGTGAAGCGCACTTACCAACCATCCAAGCTCGTCCGCAAGCGCCGCCATGGCTTTCGCGCCCGCATGGCAACTGTTGGCGGTCGTAACGTCATCCGTCGCCGTCGGGCTGCTGGCCGCAAGCGCTTGAGCGCCTAAGACTTCAGTCCGCCATGGAGAGGCTTTTGCGGCGGCGTGATTTTCTCGCGGCGGCGAAAGCACCTGCCGTTTCTATGCCGAGCGTTGTAATCCAATTCCGCAAACGGGATGATGATGCTCCTGCGCGGGTTGGTTTTACCTGCACGAAAAAGCTTGGCAATGCCGTGATGCGCAACCGCATTCGCCGCCGGATGAAGGAAGCGGCGCGACTTTCCATGGCCGAAATAGCGCTTCCAGCCCATGACTACGTTCTGATCGGGCGCAGCACCGCCGAAAAGCGGGACTTTGAACTGCTGCGCAAAGACATTATATCAGCCCTTACCAAACTCCACGCCGGGCAAGGCAAAACCTTTGACAGGTCAAAGCGCATGCCCCGCAAGAAGGACAAGCAACCGTGATGAATCAATCGCCCTTCGGCCAACAGAACAAAGGGCCGGACAGCAAGAATTTCTTGCTCGCCATGGTGTTGTCCATGTCCATCATTTTCGGGTGGCAATATTTCTATGGCATGCCGGGCTTTTTGAAGCCTGCAACACCGCAGGTTACGGAACAGTCGGGTGCAAAAATTGAAGGCGCTGCCGTTCCGGGCACGGCGGGCGCAGCAGGCATTGTTGACAGGGCTACCGCCATTGCGGCAAGCCCGCGGGCTGCAATTGAAACAGCCCAGCTTGCAGGCTCGATCAATCTGATGGGCGCACAGATTGACGATCTGCATCTCAAAAATTATCATGAGACAGCGGACAAGACGAGCCCGATCATCACCTTCCTGTCGCCAAACAACACGCAAAACGGCTATTTCGCGGAACAGGGTTTTGTCTCGGCTCCGGGGCAGACAATTAAGCTGCCGGACTCAAAAACCCTGTGGACCGCACCTGCGGGCGCGAAGCTGACCGAAGCAACACCGCTGGTGTTGACGTGGGACAATGGAGCAGGCCTGTTGTTCCGCCGCGAAATTGCAGTGTCAGACGAGTTCCTGATTACGGTGCGCCAGAATGTTGAGAACAAGACTGCAAGTCCGATTACGCTGCTGCCTTATGCACGCGTTCAGCGTCAGGGCACACCCGTTGTGGCTGGTTACTACAGCTTCTTCGAAGGCATGCTGGGTGTTCAAAACGACAAGCTGACAGAAATTCATTACACCGATGTTGCCAAGGAAAACGGCAAGGTAGAAACGCCAACACGCGGCGGCTGGCTTGGCTTTACCGACAAGTATTGGGCCACGTCGATGATTCCGGAACAGGCCCGCGAAATCAAGGTCACCTATCAGCATGTGAAGCAGGGTGCACGCGATGCCTATCAGGCTGACTATGTGGCAACGGAACCCTTGGTCATTCAGGCAGGTTCGGTTGGGGTCTATGAAGACCATTTGTTTGCGGGCGCCAAGATTGTTGGCACCATCGACACCATTGGTGAAAAATACAAGATCAGCAAATTTGATCTGATGATAGACTGGGGCTGGTACAAGTTCCTGACACAGCCGATGTTCAAATTGATGGCCTGGGCCAAGGGCCTGCTTGGCAACTTCGGTTTGGCTATTTTGCTGGTGACGGTATTGGTGAAAATCGCCGTGTTTCCGCTGGCCAACAAGTCTTACGCTTCGATGAGCAAGATGAAAAAACTCCAGCCGGAAATGGAGCGCATCAAGGCTGAGTTTCCGGATGACAAGGTAAAGCAACAGCAAGCCACCATGGAAATGTACAAGAAGGAAAAGGTATCGCCGGTGTCAGGCTGCCTTCCCGTGCTGGTGCAAATTCCGATTTTCTTTGCGATCTACAAAGTCATTCTGACATCAATCGAATTGCGCCATGCGCCGTTCTTCGGCTGGATCCATGATCTTTCGGCACCGGATCCAACCAGCCTGTTCAATCTCTTCGGTCTTATTTCGTGGACGCCACCACACATCCTCATGCTGGGCCTGTGGCCGATCATGATGGGTATGACCATGTGGGTGCAGATGCGTTTGAACCCGGCACCTGCTGATCCGATTCAGGCGTCGATGTTCAACTGGATGCCGCTGATTTTCACATTCATGCTGTCATC
>JANMEM010000017.1:0-18084 GCA_031376985.1 Hyphomicrobiales bacterium | reverse complement strand
TGGTGATGCTTGGGCTATTGACTATCAAGCCAACGCCAACGCCTTGCAGCTCGCTCGTGATTTGGGCATCAAACATATGGTGTTACTGTCGGCGATTTGCGTGCAGAAGCCGAAATTGGCTTTTCAACACGCCAAACTTGCCTTCGAAAAAGAACTCATTGAATCGGGCCTAATCTATTCAATTGTCAGACCAACAGCTTTGTTCAAGTCATTGAGCGGGCAAATCAAACGGTTGCAGAAAGGCAAAACCTTTCTGCTTTTTGGTGATGGCACTTTGACGGCTTGCAAGCCGATCAGTGATCATGATCTTGGAGACTATCTGACCCGTTGCCTGGAAGACAATAATCTTCAAAACCGGATTCTACCGATTGGTGGCCCGGGGCCTGCCATTACCCCCAAACAACAAGGCGAAGAATTATTTGCTCTGCTGGGCCGTAAGCCTCGATACACACAAGTGCCTGTGGCATTTTTGGATTTGATTATTCATGGCCTGTCGGTGCTGGGTAAAGTCAGTCCGGCACTTGCCAGCAAATCAGAATTCGCCCGCATTGGACGCTATTATGCAACCGAGTCCATGCTGCACTTTGATCCAGTCTCGCAAAAATATGACGAAGCTGCGACCCCCTCTACTGGTTCTGAGACGTTGTTCGAGTTCTATGCAAAGCTGATAAGATCAAACGGTGAAGTTGATCTTGGTAAGCACACTGTCTTTTAACATTGAACCGCTGCACCAGCCTGTTTCGGCGAGTGAACACCGTATTGACGTACGACAAAAGCTTTTTGCACAGCGTCCTTTGTAAGAAGGCCGCTGTGCAAATTATTGAAGTCAATCA
The DNA here is from genome assembly GCA_031376985.1 of Hyphomicrobiales bacterium. GTDB lineage: Bacteria > Pseudomonadota > Alphaproteobacteria > Rhizobiales > Aestuariivirgaceae > Aestuariivirga. The sequence goes on along the minus strand of JANMEM010000017.1, from coordinate 17,251 downwards.
AACGCACACTACAAGGTTTATGGCGTTGTCTTTGGCACGTCTGTCGCTGGAGCTGGAGCAACAACCGGTGGTGGGGTTGTAGCATCCGGCGTCGCAGTCACTGGTGGTGGGGTTGTGGCGTCTGGTGTTGCGGCCACTGGTGGAGGTGTAACTTCCGGCGTGGTGGTCATAGGTGGTGTTGTGGTCTCTGTGATGGCAGGTACCGTGTTGGAAGAAGTTCCATAGTTCGAGAAGTAATAGATGCCGCCACCAAGCACCAGCAGCGCGAGAATAATGTAAGGCCAATAATTCTGACTGTCCTGTTTGACATTCAGGTTTGTGGTTGACCGATAGGACTTCGTTCCAACACCGTTATCGAACTCGGATTCAGCACCCGTTTTTGGCGGAACGCGATTGTCTGTGGTTATAGCCATGATAGTTTTCTCCTTGTGGAAATAAGATGGTTGTGTTGCTGAATACTATTAGCCGCGCCATGTTGAACCCGTCCGGGCATTGACATAAACGATCACGCGTTGGTTGTTGCGGCGTGTGCTGAATGCGTAGGTGCGTCCTTCACAGTCACGGGCAACCACATTCCTGTAGCCTTTTTCGCGCACAATATTGCGGGCTTGATTGCACGACAAATTACGGCGTCCGTTGTTGTTGAAATAGGCACGATCCCGATACCAACCGCGATTTGGATAGTAACGATAGTCACTTCCCATTTGCTGATCATAGTAAGGCACGCCGAGATAGAGGCTGAAATTGGTCTTTGCTTCTGCAATGGTGGCTGCGCCACCGATAAGTGTTACTGCTGCGAGCAAGCCGAGAATGGTTTTTTTCATTTGAAGTCTCCTGAAGTTCTAGTGTTGATGAAACTTCCGAAACACAAGTTTGTTCCCGCCAAACTGCATTCAAGCGGCAATTGGCTTGGCAAAATCAGTCAATTGAACGTTTGCCGCAAAAAGTTTTTGAAGTTCTCTCCGAAACTCGGGCCCAATGTCTTTGTGCGTTAATCCGTATGCAACATTCGCCATCAAGAAGCCCAGTTTGTCGCCGCAATCAAAGGTCGCACCTTCGTATTTCAAGCCAAAAAAGCGCTGCTCAGTCATCAGGGCAATCATTGCATCTGTGAGTTGAATTTCGCCGCCTGCGCTAGGCTGGATGTCGGAAATCTTTTTGAAAATTTCAGGTTGCAGAATGTAGCGCCCTGAAATGATGAGATTGGACGGCGCCTCCGACAAGGCTGGTTTTTCAACCATTTGATCGATTGTCATCACGCCATCGGCATTGTTGCGGTGTCCAATCACACCATATCTGTGAACGTCAGCCCAAGGCACTTCTTCAACCGCAATCACGTTTCCACCGTGAACAGCATGAATGTCCATCATCTGCTTCAAACAGCCTGTTGATGACTTCATAACCATGTCGGGCAGCAACAACGCGAATGGTTCATTACCGATGACATGTCGCGCACACCAGACAGCGTGACCCAAGCCCAATGGTTCCTGTTGTCGGATAAAGCAGGATTGGCCAGCAGCAGGCAGATCTTGTTCCAGTAACTCCAATGCCCCTGATTTGCCGCGCTCTCGCAGCGTCGCCTCCAGTTCGTACTGCTTGTCAAAATGATCTTCGATACTGTTTTTGTTGCGACCGGTAACAAAAACAAAATGTTCGATGCCCGCTTCACGCGCCTCTTCAACCGCCAGTTGAATGACGGGCCGATCAACAATGGTCAACATTTCTTTGGGAATGGCCTTGGTTGCAGGCAGAAAGCGTGTTCCCAAACCCGCAACTGGAAATACCGCTTTTGTGACTCGATGCTGCATGGAAAGAACCCTTCGTTTCAAGCAAAACGTGCGATCGCCACTCAGGTTCCAAGCATCAGCTTTTGTAAATGACAGTCGTTCGGGAAGAATCCAAAAGCTCTGGCACAGCAACTGCTGCGACCGCCGGAGTTGATTTAGGCCAAGTTTGATCAAACATGACAAAGACCGGAGCTGACACCAAGATAAGTGCCGCGAATAAAATGGGGCGAACAATCTTTTGGGCTTGAGAGCTGAATTGGGTCATCATCCCTATATAATTCGCTCATATATTATTTGGTTCCACCCAAAGCAGCTTTTCTTATAGAGGAAGAGGTTTCCGTCGTCTTTTGAGTTTTTTGACCATTGTCATGGTCAACTCAATCTTGCAGGTCAAACCTTCGGGCTCAAACAAAGTCTCAACCTTGGCATCAGCAAGGCTCTTTTCAATGAGCGATGATCCAAAGCCGCGCGTGCCCGGGGTTGTCAGCACTGGTCCACCCCGTTCACGCCAGGTCAACATAATTTTCAGTTTGCTATTCGGAAGACGTTCAGTTCGCCAAAAAAGTTGGATGTTCCCCGTGGGCATGGAAAGGGCACCGTATTTCATGGCATTTGTTGCCAACTCGTTGAAAATCAACCCAAGCGGCGCTGCATATTCTGCTGGCAGGTTGACCTCCGGCCCCGTGATATCAAACCGCACATCGTCAGTTAATATGTAGGCGGCCAGTTGACGCCTAACCAAGGCACCAAGTTCTGCGCCTTTCCAGTCATTGTCGGTCAATACGTCTTGCGCGGCGGCCAAGCTGTGCAGACGCCCGGAGAAGGCTTCCGCAAAATCCTGGGGATTGCGTGAAGTACGAAGCGTTGAGCGCAAAATGCCCTGCAGTACCGCAAAGGAATTCTTGATCCTGTGCGCCAGTTCACGCGTCATCAAACGTTGGCGAGTTTCCCATTCCTTCCGGTCACTGATGTCATGCACGGCAACTGAAATTGACATCAGGCTGCCGTCGGTCGCTTTCACGGGTGCCAAGGCAACTGACACATCGACATGGGATCCATCCTTGCGCACCCGTCTGGCATCATAAGGACCGACGGTTTCGTTGCTGTGGGCACGGCGCATCAAATCCTGTTGTTCTTCATGCCGCGAAGCATCGGCAAGAATGCGCACATGCTGGCCGATGATTTCTGCTGCCTCATATCCAAACAGCTTCTCAGCTGCAGGATTCCACGTCTGCACAATACCGCCCAAGGTAATGCCAAACAATGCGTCATGCGACGCAACCGCGACAGCGGCCATGCGCGCTGTATAGGTTTCGGCCTGCTTTCGCTGGCTGATATCATGGTTGGTTTCGAGGACCAGCAGTTCACCGTCACTTTCGATGGCTTGATGCCGGGTTTCCACAAAAATACTTCGACCATCCTTGGTACGGTATTCAAGTTCACTTGTCCGGCTTTTGGTAAGTTTGAGAATGTCAGCAACGTGCTCGTCTCCAAGCGGCGGAGTCGATTTCAACAGTTTGTGGCTGGTCTGGCCCAGCGCTTCTTCCCGACTGTAGCCATAGAGTTGTTCAGCACCCTTGTTCCACTCGACAATGCCTTTTTGAGGATGCCACACAAAAATAGGCTCAAACGACAGATCAATCAGGTTGGCCTGCCGGTTCATGGACGCTTCAACTTTTTTACGGGCCGAAATATCTACGGTTGCTCCGGCAACCCTGATCACCTGGCCAGCCGTGTCGCGATAAACGCGCCCGGAATCCAGCACCCATACATAATGCCCAGCCTTGTGGCGCATACGATATTCAATGACATAACGGTCATTGGCTTCAACGTCATAGGCATGATCAGATTTCTTCATGCGGGCTTCATCGTCCGGATGGCGCAATCTCACCCAGCCTTCCATTCCAACGCCCAGTTCATCAGGCAACCAACCCAGAATTCGGGTGAGTCCGTCACTGCGCCAGACATTGTTTGTGGAGATATCCCAGTCATAAATGATTGCGCCTGCTGCTTGCTCTGCAATCGCTAGTCGCTCAGCAACAAATGGCATTTTTAATTCACTCATATTGGCATTTGAAAACAATTTTTTGTTGTTGGGAAATGAAATCTCAATGTTTCGCAACAGTCCCCGATAACCGAACTTTCAAAACCTCATAAAGTTCCAATGCTTGCCAGATAAAAATCAAATCCATAATCTAAACGCTCAAGCCGCAATTGGCACGTTGGTCTGCGCGACGACCCGTTTGATCGATATAGTGGTACCGTTTGGCGTGCTCAAGGTGGTCACCTCAGCCTCAAGTTGTTGTGCAAGTGCCTTGACCAAAGTTGTGCCAAGGCCAGGCTGTTTTTTTACCAAGGGTTTTTGAATACCACATCCGTTGTCAGAAACAGCCAATGTCCAGCCTGAAGCGGCCACTGCGTAGCGCACCGAAACTTCGCCCTGCTTTTCGGGGTCCGGGAAGGCATACTTCAAGGAATTGATGACCAGTTCGGTGACAATAAGCCCGATGCTCACCACTTGCTCCGATGGGAAAGTGCCGTGGTCAGCCACAACTTTGATCGCAACACGACTGCTTTCGCCGATCATCGACCCCGTCAACGTTTCACACAGCGTCTCAAGATAAGCTCCAACTTCGACATGTTCTCCAATGACTGACGCTTTAAGATGTTGCTGCAAGGATGCAACTGACATGACCCGACGGTGCGCATCCTCAAGGTGCCCACGCGTTTCAGCAGACTCTATCGAGCGGGCTTTCAGCATTAAAATGCTGGCAACAATCTGCAAGCTGTTTGCAACACGGTGCCCCATCTCAGCCAACAGCATGTCTTTCTGTTCACTCAGGGTGTGAAGCAAGCGCTCTGCTATGCGCCGATCTGTGATGTCTTCAATGGCCAGCAACAACGTTGTATTGCCGTCAGCCTCATAGAACACCTTGCGTGCATTCAGCAGCATGGTCTTTTGTCCGATAACCGGAAAATCCTGTTCAATCTCGAAGTTGTCCATAACGCCATGCTCAGGCACAATACGGTCCAGCAGCTGGCGAAGCGCTGCATTGTTCCATCCACCAGTGCCCAGATCATAGACCAGATGACCAATTGTGTCTTCAGGCGTCGTGCGGAATGTTGCATAAAAAGAACGACTTGCAGCAACAACTCTCAATTGCCCGTCCAGTACAAGCAAGGATTCCCGCACAGTATCGACCATTGCGTGGGCAAGGGCATCACTTTCAATGATTTTTTGCATCTGCTCCACTTCACTCAGCCGCGCTTTTGTGCAGAGCAACAATGGACCGATATCAACCGTGAAGCAAAGTAAAACTTGCGACGCACCTCCGCGTTGTGAGCAATGTGGAACCTTTCGCTGTTCAGTGCGTTCCAATCACATAATTCGCTTTTCATTCGAAAGGATAAGCACATGGGAAAAAATCAATCATACTCATCAAATGCCTTGACACTTATGGGTGACGTGTTCGCAATCGTTGGCTCACTGATGAAGTCCCGCGCGGATCGTGGTGCGGAAAAACTGCATACCTTGTCTACGGCCACACGTGACTATGCCGCCACCTTGACGGATATGCCGCAACTGCGCGCTAAAGTCGGGGCCGCGTCAGACAGCATTGATGAAGTGGCTAATTATGCGGTGCATACTGACATTGAGCACATGTTTGTGGATGCGACGACATTTGCCCGCAAACATCCATTGGCAACATTGGGTTTTGCCGCAGCAGCAGGAGTTTTGGCAGTCGCGTTCCTTCGTTCATCGGCAGAAGTTCCGCCTCCCGTCAAAACCCGTAAAGCGCCTGCAAAGAAGAAATCGCCTGTAAAAGTTCGTGCCGCTGTCAAAGCCCGTGCTGTTGTCAAACAACGTAATGGCAAGAAAGTAAATTCCGGACAGGCCCATGCCACTCAGTAGCGGCTTGCGACCAAGCTTTCCGCAATTGATCAAACAATTGGCGGATGATGGAGCGCGTGTCGCCGAATCCGAACTTGCACTCGCACGTTCGGAAATCGGCGACGTTATTCGAAGCTATATCTTGGGGATAGCGCTTGGAGCAGCAGGAATAGCCGTGATGACAGTTGCTGTGGCAATTCTCGCACATGCAGCTGCAATAGCGCTCACATCATTTGTGGCCAGTGCAGCCTATGCCTATCTCAGCGTTGGTTTGATTTTAGCAGCAATCACATTCGGTTTGCTCTACGCCGCCAAGCGCTCGATCTTGAAAAAGCACGAACCCGTAGGGCTGATTTTCAAGTGGTTTTCGGATGCACCCAAACCACCGTAATACGTGAAACTATTAGTGCAAAAGCACATCCCCTGCAGTGCTGACAGATTGGGTAATGTGCAACAACGTCGCTTTACGAAGCAAGTCTCTGACTTGCTTCGTCGCATCTGCGTCTTCGACAGCCGAAGTTTTCTTTAGATTTTGCCCATGAGAGCCAAAACTACAACGATGAGAAGCAAAAGGCCCAAGCCACCAGAAGGTCCATATCCCCAGCTGCGGCTGTGACCCCAACTTGGCAACGCACCAAGAACAATGAGAACCAGTATGACGATGAGGACGGTGCTGACCATTGACGTTTCCCTTGAAGGCCGGAAGAAATCCCGGCGCTTCAGATAAACGCAAAAACAGGGTTTTAGTTCCGTTGGGCGATGTTCAAAACTGCTTCTGATTTTGCATCAGGCCCGAACGATTCATCTTTACCAAGATGGAGCAGCACAGCCAGTCGTGCACGCGCCCGATTGACCCGACTCTTGATCGTGCCTACAGCCACAGAACAAATATCAGCAGCCTCTTCATAAGAAAATCCTGAAGCCCCAACCAGAATGATGGCTTCACGTTGGTCTTCGGGAAGCTTGGCCAGTGCGACCTTCAAATCCGCCATATCAAGATGACCGTCCTGCTCGGCATGAACCGCCACTTTACTGGAATAGAAGCCGTCAGCGTCTTCCACTTCGCGTTTGCGTTTGCGCAGTTGACTGTAAAACTCATTGCGCAATATCGTATAGAGCCACGCCTTCATGTTCGTGCCCTGCTGAAAACTGGCATGATGTTTCCACGCCTTCATCAGGGTTTCCTGCACCAGATCGTCTGCCTTGTCGCCGCGCGCCGTCAGCGATAGCCCGAAGGCCCGCAAGCCCGGAATAGCGGCAATAATCTGGCTTCTGAACTCAGGAGAAATCGTCATGCAATAGTACTCAGTCTACCTTTTTCGGAGTGCTTGCCGCTTCAAGCTGGCTGAGCAGATCTAAAAAACGATCCGGCACAGGTTGTTCGGCAACGGTATCATAGTAATTGCGCAACCGCCGCGCGATGAGGTCGGACACCTCTGGTTTGGACGCAACTGTCGTCATTTTTTCAACTTTTTTTCCGGGCTTATTCGCCCTGTCCTTGCTGTTTCCGTCATCTACCATAGGTCACCTGAAATTGAGGCTGCTTCGCAGGTTACGAACGCCTTCCCACCATTCTGTCTGGCTGGAACTGTGTAAACAATGCCAAAGTGGATGAAAAGTTCCATCTCACTTAAAATATCTGCCATTGTGGAACCAATTCGGAATTCAAACGTTTCTGAACGGAATTTATATCAAAAAACAGGGAACCGCATGAAACTCGCAGCAAATATTGCACCACATCTGCCATTCTTGCGGCGCTTTTCGCGCGCGCTCACCGGTAATCAGAATAGCGGCGATGCCTATGTCGTGGCCGTTCTGGAAGCCTTGATTGCCGATCCCACAAAATTTGACACCGAACCGGGCATTCGTATTTCCCTCTATCGTACTTACTGTCGTTTGTGGGAATCCGTTTCACTCAACATCAAGGGTGCAGGTGCCGCCTTTGACATCATGGCTCAGCGCCAATTGGCGAACCTGGCACCACATGCCCGCGAAGCCTTCCTTCTGATGTCCGTTGAAGGGTTCACCAAGGCTGAAATCGCCATCATACTTTCAAAATCTGCGCCTGAAATTGATGCCCTGTTGGAAGAAGCTTCACAAACTATTCTCAGCCAGGTCGCCACCGACGTGATGATCATTGAAGATGAACCCATTATCGCAATGGATTTGGAAGCGCTTCTCGAAAGTCTGGGCCATCGCGTCACGGGTGTCGCACGAACTGAAAAAGAAGCAATTCACTTGGCGTCCACCAAACGGCCGAGCTTGATCCTCGCAGATATTCAGTTGGCGGACGGTAGTTCAGGCATTGACGCCGTAAACAACATTCTCAAAACCATCAATGTGCCCGTAATTTTCATTACAGCATTCCCTGAAAGACTGTTGACGGGTGAGAAGCCTGAACCTGCATTTCTGATCACCAAACCCTTTATGCCGGATATGGTGAAGGCTGTTGTCAGTCAGGCGCTTTTCTTCAATTCCACTTCTGAAATGGCGGCATAGTCGGAACCAGTTTCAATCCGGCGCGTTTTATATGCGACCAAGCATTCAGCCTGGTAGAAAACAGCACTGGAGATTGCAATGAACTGGGACCGTGTCGAAGGAAATTGGAAAGAAGTTCAAGGCCAAGCCAAGCAACAGTGGGGCAAACTCACTGATGATGATTTGACTGTGATCAAAGGCCGCCGCGAAGAGCTGGAAGGCACGCTGCAAAAGCATTACGGCTATGCCAAAGACAAGGTAAAGGCTGAAGTAGATACCTGGCTCGGTAAGATGTAACGCGCCACCTATTCTAGCATAAGCGAGGCGGATCACTTTTGATCCGCCTCTTTTTTATTGTTACTCTGGAATTTTTAGCGTGATGGTGCGGGTGCCACCGCTATTTTTGAGTTGGATCGTAAATTCTTTCTCTGAAATAGCGTCAACACCCTCGTGCTTGTTATCGTTCGAGCCATCACCGCGCTTGACTTCAATGTGGTAGTCAGTTTCGCTGAACCGCAATAGAAATTCAAAGCCCCGCCAGCCAGCGTTGATGCAAGGCTTAACCCGCAATATATTGCCCTCACGCGTTACTCCAAGAATGGCTTCCAATCCGGCGCGATACATCCAGCCCGCCGAACCTGTGTACCACGTCCAACCGCCACGTCCTGTGTGGGGTGCCACCGAATAAACATCGGCTGCAATCACGTAAGGCTCCACCTTGTATGTGGCCACGTCAGCTTCTGTCAGCGCGTGATTGATCGGATTGATCATCGCAAACATTTGATTGGCGCGCTCCGCTTGACCGAGCTTCGCATGTGCGAAAATCGACCAAATAACGCCATGAGTATACTGTCCCCCGTTTTCACGAATGCCGGGCGGATAGGCCTTGATATATCCAGGGTCTTTGTCAGTTTTGTCAAACGGTGGCGTAAACAACAAGGCCAATTTGTCATCAGGCCGAACAAGCTTGCTATAGGATTGATCCATAGCAGCCAGTGCACGTTCTGGAGAAGCTCCGCCCGACAACACCGCCCATGACTGTGCAATGGCATCAATGCGGCATTCCTCGTTCTGCGCCGAACCCAACAACGCACCATCATCAAAATAGCCACGCCGATACCACTCTCCGTCCCAGCCTTCGGTCTCCAATGCGGTTTGAAGTGTAACAATGCGCCTTTCCCAAACCGATGCGCGTTCTCTATCCCCCCGCGCCAACGAAACGGACGTGAATTCTTTCAACGTTGAAAGCAGGAACCAACCCAGCCAAACGCTTTCACCTTTGCCAGCTTCGCCAACACGGTTCATGCCATCGTTCCAATCGCCCGATCCCATCAAAGGCAACCCATGTTGTCCTTGCGCCAGACTGAGATCGAGTGCGCGGGCGCAATGCTCATAAAGAGTTGCAGCGTCCTCGGACACAGCGGGTTGAAAGAAAGCGTCGTGCTCACCCGGTGCAAGTGCCTGCCCTTCCAAAAACGGTACCTCTTCATCAAGTATGGTATGATCACCTGTTGTCTTCACATAATGACCAACGCAATTGGCCAACCAGACAGTATCATCAGAAATACGTGTGCGAACACCCATGCCCGTCGCAGGAAGCCACCAATGTTGAAAATCACCTTGCACGAATTGCCGTGCGGCAGCCCTGAGAATATGTTCGCGTGCAATTGCAGGCTTCGTCGTCAACAGTGACATTGAATCCTGCAACTGATCGCGAAATCCATAGGCACCACTGGCTTGGTAGAAACCGGACCTTGCCCACATCCGGCAGGCTAGGGTCTGATACAACAGCCAACCATTCATCAGAATGTCAAAAGAGCGATCCGGCGTTTTGAACTGCACAGCATTCAGTACCGTATGCCAATGTTCAGTGACGCTCGTCAAAACGTCAGCGACGGCAACTTCGCGATAGCGCACAATGAGGGACCGCGCTTCCGTTGCTGAATTTGCAGCACCTAAGGAGATCGTAATCTCGTGCGTCTCATTGGGCGCGAGAGCAATGCGCGATTGCAGCGCTGAACATGGGTCCAACCCCGCTCCGACGCGATTTGAAAGCTTGTATCTGCGCGAAAGCCCTGCAGGTGCCGATGGGTGACCATGCATGCCTAAAAATTCACTGCGGTCACCTGTCCAACCGGTTTGCTTGCCACCCATATCAATGAAAGCAACCTGTTCACCATCGCGGATCTTCCACGGGTTCCGCGCAAGCATTGCACCAGAAGCCTCGTCCATAGCGGTCACAATAAATGGAGCCGCATTGCCCCGCACTTGCCCCAAAATCCACTCCACATAAGCGGTGATCGTGAAGTTCCGCGTGACTGTTCCATCATTGGTGAGCTTCAAACGCGACAGCTTTATTGAATCCGACAACGGAACAAGCTGAAGAAGTTCAATGCGAATTCCATGAACATTGCGTTCAAAAATAGAATAGCCAAACCCATGTCTTGCAACATGTGTGCCTTGCCCTGAACGTATTGGTGCCAAAGTCGGCGAAATCAAAGTGCCATTCGCTTCATCGCGAATATAGAACACTTCGCCTTGCCGGTTGACAACGGAATCATTGCTCCAGGCAGAAATCTGATTTTCGCGTGAATTTCCAAACCATGTATAGCCACCGCCGTCTGCGCTGCTCTGAAAACCAAATGCAGGGTTGGCAACAACATTGATCCATGGTGCAGGGGGCACATTGTCGCGATCCATTACAATGACATATTCACGCCCGTCAGCACCAAAGCCACCAAAACCATTGAAAAACTCGAGATGCTCGGTTGCATTCTCAAGCGTTCTTGATTTTGGTTCTGCCAAAGCATCAAATCGCGTTGGCTCATCGATAATTCGCACCCGTCGGAGTTGGCTGGCAAGATCTCCGCGCCGACCATAGAGGACAACCCGCGCGACTGCCGGCAACACCCTTATGGTCTCCGGTGACACAAGATCGGCCCTCAAAACATAAATTTTTCCTGTCTCATTCCCCACGCTGATCTTGCGCACCAAGGCTTCAATGGCACCTTGCAAATCTTGAACATAAGAAGACATGCGATCATTCAGAATGACGAGATCAATGTTCAGTCCCTTGGTTTTCCAATATTCAAAAGCCTGCAAGATTTGTCGCACAAGATCGATATCTTCAATCTCATCAATGCGCAGAAGCAGAATGGGCCGATCGCCGGATATGCCTTGCGACCACAAGGCCGATTGCGATCCCAAGTCCTGTTCGAGAACCTTGCTTGATGGCCTGAATGTGGAATTTGCATAGATCAGATGACTGGCCAAAGCTTGATAGTGATTGGCCATTTCTGTGTTGATCGACAGATGACGCAGCTGAATTTGCGCCTGCGTCCAAGCCAACATGATGGCACGGTCATAAGCCATCGGTTGGCGGTGACTGTCCACCAGATCCAACACTGCCTCACGTGTACTCGCAACAACAGTCCACAACGTGCAGCGCACCAGGCGGCCAGCCGGAACGCGAAAGCGTTGCCGCAATGCAAATATGGGATCAAGAACCGTTCCTGCACTGTTGGTCAGTTTAGCCTGTGTCTGCGTCGCGTGGGGCGCACGCGTGTCATTGCCGACACCGATAAATCTGGAACGATCCGTTTCATATTCCAACTCCCCAACAGTCTGCCCCTGCAGCAGCATGAATTGGGCCACCCATATCTCTGCATCCTCAGGAGATCGCCGCCGACGGGTCGCCAACAACGCCTGATGCTCAACCACATATTCCGTTTCAACAAATAATTTGGAGAATGCCGGATGCGCATTGTCGGCAGCCTGCGCTGCCAAAACCAGTTCCATGTAAGATGTCACGTCAATGTCGCGCGCTGTAGGGCCATTGTTTACGATTGTAATTCGACGCGCCTCGGCATTGTCTTCCGGCGACACGACGCAGTCCATCGTTGTCGTGACTTGTCCGTCCGTTCGAATGAATTCTGCCTTGTCTTCGGAAAACGCAACAGTGTAACTGTCAGCCAGGGCTGCCACCGGCATATGACCGGCCGACCAGAGTTTCCCGGCTTTCATGTCACGCACATAGATAAACGAGCCCCAGTCATCCCTCACACTGTCTTCACGCCAACGGCTGATCGCAACCCCCTTCCAGGTACTGAAGCCGCCACCAGCCGCCGTCAGCATCACGTTGTATTCACCGTTGGAGAGCAGATGGGTTGCAGGCGTAACAGACCCCGGAGAACTGAACATGCGGGTGGTCGGTGCTGCATCTTCATGTTGGAGTATTGCCACGCCACTCTCTTCACTGCGCGTGTGTGAGATCGGAACATTGCGTGATGCACGCTCCTGTAACAAAAGCTCAGTTGCTCGGATCATCGGCTCAGCATGGAATTGGTCACGCATTTCACCATTTCTAACCGCATTGAAAATGGCAACAATTGTCATCCCCTGATGGTGGGCAAAATAGGCCTGCACGACCGCAACGTTCTGTCCCTTGCGCAACCGTGATGGCGTGTAATCAAGCGCTTCGTAATAGCCATATTCACCACGCGCACCTTCGCGCTGTAGCCGCACGTAGTTCTGGGCTGCTGCAACGGGAGCCACCATTGCCGCCAAACCAGTTGCATAGGGTGCAATCACCGTGTTTCCAGACAGCCCGCGCTTGAGGCCAAGACCTGGCACACCAAAGTTGGAGTATTGATAAGTAAATTCAATGTCGCGGGCATTGAATGCAGATTCTGAAATGCCCCACGGAATCCCGAAGTCTTTGGCATAGGCAATTTGCCGTTCAACAATCAGGTGAGCAGTTTGATCAAGCAAGCTGGCACTCGGCGCACGCATAACCAGCGACGGCATCAAATATTCAAACATGGAGCCCGACCACGACACAAGTGCAGCGCCCCCTCTCACCGCAGTTACGGTGCGCCCAAGCCGGAACCAGTGCCTTGTGCGCAAGTCACCCTTGGCTATCGCAAAATAACTGCCAAGCCGCGCTTCTGACGCCAGCAGATCATAACAACTTTCATCACGCATTGACTCCGCCACGCGATATCCGATCGAAAGCAACAGCCTTTTCGGATCAAGCAAAAAGCCAAACTCCATGGCCAAAGCAAATTGACGAGACTCTGCAATGAGAGCCCGCAAACGATTCTTGAGTGCGGCTTGTTCAACTGCAACATCTCGAAAATGGCTCTCAATAGTCGCGCGCAAACTGTCGGCCCATTGCAGCAAGGTGGCACTTTGATCAGAGTTCAAATCGGCATGAATGGTGACGACGGTGGAACGAATATTGGCAGCTTGCAAACCAAACTCCACCATCCGCAACAATATGGTCTCAGGCACGTCCGACGCTGATCGAAGTGACTTGCGCAGATCAGAAATTTGCCGCTCCAGCTGCTTGCGAATGGGCCGCAACACACGGCGATCATCAGCCATCGCGTTCAAATCCTCAACTGAGATATCAAGAATATCTTCAATGCCGTCGAGACAGGATTTTGTATCAAATGGTTGTAACGTCCATCGCGAACAATAGTTCGACAAGGCAATCAGGTGCCCTGCAAGATTGCCACTATCCACTGTCGAAATATACTTGGGTTCAAGTGGGCGGAGATCAGTTGTGTCATACCAGTTATACAGGTGCCCCTTGTAGGTTTCGAGACGTTGCATTGCTGCCATTGTTGATTCAATCTTTTCAATCGCATCAACAAGACCCAACCACCCGAATTCGCGCGCACTCGCAATAGACAGAAAATAGAGCCCGATGTTTGTCGGAGACGTGCGATGCGCAATTACGGGCTTTGGTTGTTCCTGAAAATTGTCAGGTGGCAGAAAATTGTCATCCGATGTGACAAAGGTTTCGAAATAACGCCACGTGCGCCGCGCCACCAATCGCAGGATTCTACGATCATCCGGCGATGTGGCCAAAGCATCTTCCAGTTTTGGCGAACCGCTCATCCAAAATGCGACAGCAGGTGCAGCCAACCAAGCCAAAGCAAAAGGAAGTGCGACCAGCCAATTACTGCCATAAGCCGCTGCTGATAGAGCCAGAAATCCCGCCACAACACTTGCTGCCATCAGGCTGTAGTTATGCCAAACACCGGGCTTGTGACTGGCCTCACTTTGCGCTGCGGTTGTCCATTCCAGCAGGTTCCTATGACTGACGAACAGGCGAAACAACGTACGCACAATGGCATCGGCCATCAAACCAGCGTGATGACCGAGAAGCAGTAGATTAGCACCCGTCAAAGCAACCACTGAACCCAGATCCTGCAAGGATGATCTCACCCTGCTCGCAATCGTCAGAGGCATGCTCTTCGGAATTGCTCCCGAGATAACTGGCAACAACGGTGGTGCCAACCCGAGAAGCACGATGAACAACGTCCACACTGCAGCAGACAATGGGGGCAAGAACAGCCACCCGCCGAACAAGGCCATAATCGTGGCAATGGGAACGAAAGACCGACGCAAGTTGTCAATCATCTTCCAAAATCCGAGCGCCGGGATGGCAGTTGCATAACGCCCCGCCATCCACGGCAACAACTGCCAATCTCCCCGCGCCCACCGATGTTGACGCGCAGCTGCCACGCCATAACGTTCAGGGAATTCTTCGACAACTTCAATATCGGTCACCAAGGCTGATCGCGCGAATACTCCCTCAAACAGGTCATGACTGAGCATGGCGTTGTCTGGAATTTTCCGGGCCAACGCACTTTCAAATGCGTCAATGTCATAAATGCCTTTACCCGCGAATGAGCCTTCACCAAACAGATCCTGATACACATCAGACACCGCAAACACATAAGGATCGATACCCCGCGAAGATGAATAGATTCTCTGAAACATTGAACCATAATGACCAACAGGAAGCGAAGGCGTAACGCGTGGCTGCATGATGCCATAACCCTCGGTAACACGCCCCTGCCCCACATCAAATTTCGGCCAGTTGAGCGGATGGGCCATCTTGCCCACCAATCGGCGAGCGGCATCACGTGGCAAGCGCGTATCGGCGTCCAGGGTAATCACGTATTTCACATCGGTCGGCAGCTTTCCGCCAATCGCCGCAAAACTTGTATCAATAGCGCCGCGCAACAGGCGGTTCAGCTCATGCAGTTTGCCGCGCTTGCGTTCCCATCCCATCCATTTTCCTTGCGAAGCATTCCAGCGTCGCCCCCGATGCAGCAGCAAAAATCGGTCGGTGGCGTGCCGTTCATTGAGCGTTGCTATACGCTCAAGCGCCACATCCAAAAGCACGGAGTCAAGCTCAACAGACTCTGTTGGTGCATCTGTCCAATCTGTAACCAGAGCAAAGTACAATTCACCATCTGCATTTGAAAGGTAGTGGACTTCCAATCGCTCCATCAATTCGTCAAGTTCATCGCGAGACGTCAACAGTGATGGCACAACCAGCGTCCGCAGCGATTCAGGCACGCCATCGCGCAAGGCCAAACCTGGAATGACAGCGGCGTCCATCAATCGGGTGATGACATAGTTGACGATGGCCAAACCAAAGTCGGATGCTGGAAGCAATGCCAGGAGAAGCAAGGCAATGACGAATGGCGCGGACACACCAGCAACGGAGAGCGGCACACTTCCAAAGAGCAACGCCAGTCCAGCCAATAAAATAGCTGCACCAAGATAGCCCGGCAACCCGGCGGATCGAAGTCCCGTGCGCAGGCGTCGGAGCAGAGGCGGTTTGAACTTCAGTGACTGCTCAAGAGCGGGCCGACCGCTCCCGATCAGATGCTGTCCCGGATCAATGCCACCCAGATCCAAGGCCTGTTGCGCCACGTCGAGTTCATGGCTCTGCGAACCCCGCGCCAAATCTTCAACCGCTGTGCGGTAAATCGTCCGGCTTGGAAAATCCATGGCCGCATAATTATCAGACGTGCGCAGCAGCTTGTCGACAAGACTTACGCTGTCGAACCAGACTTCCCAGTTCACATCCGAAATGAGCCGCATGCTGGTGACGATGTTGCGCACCGTGACATTGGCAGCGGCCTGCCGATGGTGCTCATCCGCCACAGCGGTTTCGAAAGAATAACCCAAAGATTCTGTTTGAACTTTCAACCAGTCCAAAGCCTGCGCTGCGAGATGATTTTGATCCCTGAGGCGCTGAATCATTTGCACTGCAAATTGCTGTGTCACCACAGGGGTGCCGTTGGCTTTGGCAAAACTTGAAAAATCTGTTTCAGTCAATTCGCTTTTGAGAATTTTCTCCGCAAAATCATCCGCAGATTCACGATCAAGACGCGCCTGCATGATGCGTACTGAAACACGTCGCAGATTTTCAATCAAAATGAGCCGCAAGCTGATCGCCACTGCCCACAGCTCACCAATGGTGAGGGGTTGCACCTGTTGATACTCACTGACAAAATCTGTGAGAGACGCAGGTTCGAAGCGGCTGTCGCTATGCGCCACATAGGCCCAAACAAGACCAAAAATTCGCGGGTGTCCAGCAAGAGGCCCACCTGCAAGTTTCGGCAGTTGTTTATAAAAGCCTTGCGGTAGGTCGGCCCGCGTCTGTCTTATCTGCTCTTCAACGAGATGGTAGTTGTCGATCAGCCAATCTGCAGCGGGTGTGACTGTTTTACCTGCGGCGACCGCAGCACAAATTTCCCGATAAGCGTCCAGCAACGCGTCAGCATTGTCACCAAGTCGGTCGATAATCGAGTAAGTGCCCTGCGGCGTGTCAGTAACATCCTGGCTTTCTGCCAAGCTGCGTGCATGCTGTTTCGACCGCTCCAAACCGAAAATTTCAGCAGTGATCGTCTGGTTGTCGTTCCACGTTGAAGTGCTATGTGATGCGGGCTTCCCAAACAACTTTGGCATAACGTCAAACTCTCCAATTCAGTGTATGGGTGCTCAATTGGTAACGTTTGAAGCGGTGGAGAGTTCCTGAATCTGGAAAACTATTTTGGCTTCATGGGAGCTTCTTCAAACCACAACTGTTTGTCCCTGCCGGGAGATGTGGCGATGAACAGGTCCGTAACCACGAAACCAAACAGTACGCTATGCGGTCAATTTCGCCAAAACAGGGTATCTTGCAGACTGAAAACCCACTATGACTTAGACTTGCGTATCGCGTTCAATACGCAAACCCGCTCATTCCCTTTCAATAGTCAATTTCTTGATTTCTCGTAGGTCT
>JANMEM010000016.1:0-2716 GCA_031376985.1 Hyphomicrobiales bacterium | reverse complement strand
ATGGATTTTGCATCGGGCAGGGTTGCGAGAAAACGTTTGGCGAGTGGTGCCGTCTCTGCCTGTTGATCTGTTATCAGAAGCACTTCTGCGCCTTCGCCCGATGATTTGATGCGGGTTGCGGCGAGTTCGGCTTGGGCGTCGTCGCGGCCTGTCAGGCGAAACACATTCCAGAGGCTTTTGGATGTGAGGTCAACTGCAGTGGAGGCAGGTGCAATCATCAATATGCCTGCCGCGGCATAGGACGGGGCGGCGGCAAGGCTGGCGCTGGAACAGAAGTGCCCGACGACCAGCCGCACATCTTTACTGACAAAGGTTTTGGCGACCTCGAGTGCTCGTTTGGCGTCGCAGTTATCGTCCCCTTCGACGAGCGCCAGTGTTTCACCATTGATGCCGCCCGCTGCGTTAAGTGCTGTTATGGCTGCGGTTGCACCGACACGCAGTTCATTGCCGAAGGCTGCGTTCAGCCCGCTCAAAGGTCCAGCGATACCGATCAGAATTTCGGCATGGGTGGGGCTTGCGAACAGGATCGTGCAGAGCAGGGCAGTGGTGAGGCGCAAGGAGAACTCCGGGTTGGTGACAGCCCTAGGGTATTGTTATGGCTCAAATACTGCAAGGCATAACAAAAAACCGCCCGGAGCACTCCGGGCGGCTGATTATACTCTTTGAATTGGCAGTTATTACATGCCGTTTTCGATGTAGGTGAAGGTGCCGTCAGCTTGCTTCTTCCAAGTGTACATCACGTAGTCTGGACGTGTGATATCGCCCTTGGCATCATAGCCAATGTCGCCGATGGCGGTGGTCCAAGGACCGCTTGCCTTGATTGCATCAGCAACTGCCTTGGCATCATCAGCTTTGCCAACCTTGGCGGCAGCAGCGGCGACGATTTGCAGGGCAGCGTAGCTATACAGTGTATAGGCTTCAGGTTCGAAACCGGCAGCGCGGAACTTTTCAACCAATGCCTTGGCGTTCGGGTTCTTGCGTGGATCTGGAGCAAAAGTCATCAAAGTGCCTTCAACGGCCGGACCTGCAATCGAGGCCAGTTCGTTTGACACGATGCCGTCGCCGGACATGAAGGTCGCAACCATGCCAGCATCAGCGGCTTGGCGCTTCAACAGGCCGAATTCTGTGTGAAGTCCGCCGAAGTAAACGAAGGAAACGCCTGCATCCTTCATTTTGGTGATCAAGGCCGAGAAGTCCTTATCGCCAACGTTGACGCCTTCATAAACGACTTCTGTCACGCCAGCGGAATTTGCGGATTTCTTTGTTTCGTCGGCAAGACCTTGGCCATATGGCGTCTTGTCATGGATGACAGCAACCTTGGCATCCTTGAAGTTGTCAGCAATGTATTTGCCGGCAACTGCGCCCTGTTGGTCGTCACGACCGCAAGTGCGGAAGGTGTTCCACAGGCCACGTTCGGTCAGCTTTGGGTTGGTGGCTGATGGGGTGATCACGAGAATGCCGTTTTCAGCATAGACTTCTGATGCTGGAATAGTGACGCCGGAGTTGAAGTGGCCGACAACGTATTTTACGCCATCTGCAGCGAACTTGTTGGCAACCGAAACGCCTTGCTTTGCATCCGACACGTCATCGCCGAATTCCAGCTTGATCATTTCGCCGTTCACGCCGCCAGCGGCATTGATATCGGCAGCAGCTTGCTCAGCGCCTTTTTGGAGCTGGGCACCAAAGGCAGCGTTTGGACCCGTGAGGGGACCCGCAACGCCGACAAGAATGTCAGCATAGGCTACGCCAGAAACAGCCAGCAAGGCCGTGAGCGCAAGGCCCGACATAAGAATTTTCTTCATTTCACAACTCCCTGTGTGTGAGATTTAGGGTCTAGAGATTGTCCCTTCGCAGCATTTCTGTTGAATGCCACTTGGAACAAGATTTGCTGATTTTTCAGCAAATGTCACGCTGAATCCGGTGGTAGAAAGTGACTTCCGGCCAGATCAGACGAAGTGGTTAAATCAGCTCTTGGCGCGCCAGCTGATGGGTGAAGCTTTTTCGTAGAGCCAATGATATTGCGTGGTCATTTGATTGGTGCGGGTGAAGCGATAGCCAAAGTAGGCGACGGTGCCCAACACGGCCACGTCAAGCAGGTATCGCTGTAAGCTGAGAAATGGTGCCTGATAAAGTGCATAGTGGAGAAAACGTGCGCCAAAGCCCAAACCGAAGGCGGCAGCCACCAAATTCCAGATCGGCTTCCAGCTGCCTGCAATAGAGCGCCCGGTCATCCAGGCTGCACCCATCAGCAGCAGCATGAACACGTGGACACCGAACAAGGCATTGCGTGAGACTATGTCGTACAACATCTTGGAACTCCTAGTGTCCGCTGCCTTCGAGGTATGCGGCGCGCACCTCGGGGTTGGCCAACAATTCTTTGCCGGTGCCACTCATGGTAATCTGGCCGTTGACCATGACATAACCACGTGTTGCCAGTTTCAAGGCGGCAAAGGCATTTTGCTCGACTAGGAAAACCGTCAAGCCTTTGGTTTTGTTGAGAACGCGGATGGCATCAAAAATCTGCTTCACGATGATAGGGGCCAACCCCAGCGAAGGTTCGTCGAGCAGAAGCAGCTTCGGACGGGCCATGAGGGCACGACCGATGGAAAGCATTTGCTGCTCGCCACCTGACAACGTGCCGCCGCGCTGGTTTATACGTTCTTTCAAGCGCGGGAAGAGTTTGAAAATCTCTTCGACGTCTTCATCATAGTATTGC
>JANMEM010000005.1:0-1805 GCA_031376985.1 Hyphomicrobiales bacterium | reverse complement strand
TATCCGCATGTCGTCTTTTACTGAACAGTCGGACATTGGTTTGACGAAAGCCATCGCCGAACTCGACAAAAAAGCCAATGGCAAGATCAAGGGTTATATCCTTGATCTACGCAACAATCCGGGCGGACTGCTGTTGCAGGCGGTGTCCGTGTCTGACGCCTTCCTTGAAAAGGGCGAGGTGGTCTCCACCCGCGGCCGCAATCCGGAAGACGTTGAACGCCACAATGCCCAGAAGGGTGACCTTACAGGTGGAAAGCCTGTGGTGCTTCTTATCAATGGTGGTTCAGCCTCAGCCTCGGAAATTGTTGCTGGTGCATTGCAGGATCACAAGCGCGCAACGCTGATTGGCACGCGCTCGTTTGGCAAAGGCTCGGTGCAGACCATCATTCCGCTTGGCAATGAAGGTGCCATCCGCCTGACCACGCAACGCTATTACACGCCATCGGGTCGTTCCATTCAGGCCAAGGGCATTGATGCCGATATTGTCATCGAACAAACTTTGCCCCCAGAACTCATCGGCAAAAACGTCTCGACCGAAGGTGAGGCCAATCTGCGTGGTCACATCACCAACGAAGCGGGTGGTGACGAAGGTGGCGGTTCATCTGCCTACGTGCCGGAAGACCGCACCAAGGACGTGCAGTTGAAAGCCGCAATTGACCTGTTGCACGGCGTGAAGGTAGTCACCAACGTCAAGCCCACGGAAGCAAAAAAAGACGAGAAGAAGCAGTCCAACTAACCCCGCTTTGCATGGTTAACACGACGTTAACGCTTGGGCCTTTAGCTGGGTCTTTGACGAATCGGACTGTCTTTTGAGTAACCATGCGCCGTGATGAACTGAAACAGCCCCTGCGCCAGCGCGGACTTGGAACACGCCTGTGGGCGGGGCGTCCGGGTCTGCTGGCGGTGTGCTATGTGGCAATTGCGGTTGGCTTTGGTGGTGCGGGTTACTGGGCTGTAAAGCAGCCCATGCCTTTTGCAGGCGAGCCCATTGTTGTGGTTTCCATTCCGCCAGCACGGGAAGTGGTGCATACGGCTTCAACCGATCGTGCAGCTGAACCTGAGGCAGAAGTTGCTGAAACTCCGGTGCCTGATGTGGAACAGATTGGTGAACCACAAGTTGCTTTTCAGGAGCCTGTGCGGTCTGACACCTATCAGCAGGACAATGCCATTGTCGTAAGCCCGCGCCGTCCGCTGGCAGCAGCGCCGCAGATGAAAGTCACGGAAGTGGGCAGCTATGGCCAGTTGCCACGTATTTCCAAAGCCGGTGAAAAGCCTTCGCGCGTCTATGAGCGTCCCACATCGCTGAATGTGATTCATTCGGATTCGCCAAAGATCGCAATTTTGCTGGGTGGCATGGGCTTGAACGAAAAGCTGACAGCTCAAGCCATAAAAGACCTGCCCGCAGATATCACCTTTGCATTCGCACCCTATGGCAACAGATTGCAGGACCAGGTCAATGCGGCCCGCCACGAAGGCCATGAAGTGTTTCTGCAAGTGCCGCTGGAACCCATTGGCTTTCCGGCGAACAATCCTGGCCCCAAAACCCTCACAGGCGATGCCGCAGAAGCTGAAAATCTCGACGCCCTGCGCTGGCACATGAGCCGCTTCACCGGCTATGCAGGTGTAGTCAACTACATGGGCTCACGTTATCTCTCCATGCCCAAGGCTATCAAGCCATTGTTGAAGGAATTGAAACAGCGCGGCGTATTGTTCCTTGAAGACGGTTCGATGGCATTGTCGGCCACCGAGAACACGGCCAAATCCATGTCGATGCCTATCAAGCGCGCACAAGTGGTGATTGATTC
>JANMEM010000518.1:0-2901 GCA_031376985.1 Hyphomicrobiales bacterium | reverse complement strand
TTCGCCCAGATAACGCTCAGCGGTTTCCTTCCTCTTCGTCAGGGTGAAGGCGGAAATTTGTGAGGGTGCGTATTTAGTGCCGCGTGAGCTGACCCAGGCATCGCCATTGTCAGCTTTGACAATTTCATAAGGCACCAGCTTTTTGTCCTTGGCTACCATCGGGTCAGCTCACGCGGCACTAAATACGCACCCTCACAAATTTCCGCCTTCACGCTGACGAAGATGAAGGAAACCGCTGAGCGTTATCTGGGCGAACCCGTGACACAAGCCGTCATTACCGTTCCCGCCTATTTCAACGACTCGCAGCGTCAGGCCACCAAGGATGCCGGCAAGATTGCCGGGCTTGAAGTGCTCCGCATCATCAACGAACCGACAGCAGCTGCCTTGGCCTATGGCCTCGACAAGCGCGAAGCCGGCACGATTGCGGTTTAAGATCTTGGTGGCGGTACGTTTGACGTGTCCGTGCTCGAAATCGGTGACGGTGTGTTCGAAGTCAAATCCACCAACGGCGACACGTTCCTCGGCGGTGAAGACTTCGACATGCGCATTGTCGATTATCTTGCAGATGAATTCAAAAAAGAACAGTCGATTGATCTGCGCAAGGACAAGCTGGCTTTGCAGCGTTTGCGTGAAGCGGCTGAAAAAGCCAAGGTTGAATTGTCCTCTTCCATGCAGACGGAAATCAACCTGCCGTTCATTACCGCCGACGCCTCAGGCCCCAAGCATTTGGCCTTGAAGCTGACGCGCGCCAAGTTGGAAGCGTTGGTTGATGATCTCATCCAGAAGACGGTTGAGCCTTGCCGTCAGGCCTTGAAGGATGCGGGCGTTACTGCTGGTCAAATCGACGAAGTGGTTCTGGTGGGCGGTATGACCCGCATGCCCAAGGTCATCGAAGTCGTGAAACAGTTCTTCGGCAAGGAGCCACACAAGGGTGTGAACCCGGACGAAGTGGTGGCCATCGGCGCTGCCATTCAGGGTGGCGTATTGAAGGGCGAAGTCAAGGACGTGTTGTTGCTTGACGTGACACCACTGTCACTTGGCATTGAAACACTGGGCGGCGTGTTCACGCGGTTGATTGACCGCAACACGACGATCCCCACCAAGAAGTCACAAGTGTTCTCGACCGCTGATGACAATCAGACGGCGGTGACCATTCGCGTGTTCCAAGGGGAGCGTGAAATGGCAGCTGACAACAAAATGCTGGGCCAGTTCGACCTGATGGGATTGCCACCCGCACCCCGCGGCGTGCCGCAGGTTGAGGTCACGTTCGACATCGACGCCAACGGCATTGTCAATGTGTCTGCGAAAGACAAAGCGACGAACAAGGAACAGCAGATCCGCATTCAGGCTTCTGGTGGTCTGTCTGACGCCGAAGTTGAAAAGATGGTGAAGGAAGCCGAAGCCAACTCCGCAGAAGACAAGAAGAAGGTGGCTTTGGTCGAGGCCAAGAATCAGGCGGAGGGTTTGATCCATGCCACCAACAAGTCATTGCTTGATTTGGGTGACAAGGTGTCGCCGCAGGACAAGGAAGGCGCTGAAACCGCCATTGCCGAAGTGAAAGAAGCTATTGAAAGTGGCGACCCTGAGGTGATCAAGGAAAAAACCACGGCCCTGCAACAGGCCGCCATGAAAATTGGCGAGGCTCTGTACAAGCAGTCGAGCGGCGCTTCCAAGGACGGTGGATCATCGCGTGACGATGATGACGACAAGGATGATGGCCCGGTTGAACGCGACGAACTCGACGATATCATGGATGCCGAGTTTGAAGAAGTCAAAGACGACGACAAGAAGAAGTGATGCCCGCCCGCAGCGCATCCCTCGAGGCTCGTGCTTTGCACTCGCACCTCAGGATGAGGTTGTATATGACGTGAACAAGCCCTCACCCTGAGGTGCCCGCTCTATGCGGGCCTCGAAGGGCGAGGGCGATCAGCAATGATTGATCCCTGATGGCCAAACGTGATTTCTATGAAATACTCGGTGTTGCAAAAGGTGCCGATGAAAAGGCGCTGAAGTCCGCTTATCGCAATCAGGCCAAGAAACTGCATCCCGACGCCAACCCCGGTGACAAAAGCATGGAAGGCAAGTTCAAGGAATTGAACGAAGCCTACGACGTGTTAAAGGACCCGCAGAAGAAAGCGGCCTATGACCGCTTCGGCCATCAGGCGTTTGAGAACAATGGCGCGGGCGCTCGTCCCGGTGGCCCTGGTTTCGGGCCTGACTTTTCATCCTCAATGTCCGACATTTTCGAAGACCTTTTCGGCGATGTCATGGGTGGAGGTGGCAATCGTCAGCGCCGCGGTGGTACCGGGGCCCAGCGCGGCTCTGATCTTCGTTATAATCTTGAGGTGAATTTCACTGATGCCTTCCGTGGCAAGGCCGCAAGTGTGCGCGTACCGTCATCTGTATCGTGCGAAGTCTGCAAAGGCTCCGGCGCCAAGCCGGGCACTCAACCCAAAACCTGCGGCACCTGCAATGGTGCAGGTAAAGTGCGCTCACAATCCGGGTTCTTTACCGTAGAACGCGCCTGCCCAACCTGCGGCGGTCGCGGGCAAGTGATTGCTGATCCCTGTTCAAACTGCAGCGGGCAAGGCCGCGTGACCAAGGAACGCACGCTTTCCGTCAATATTCCGGCCGGCGTGGAAGACGGCACACGCATTCGTCTCTCAGGTGAAGGCGAAGCAGGAACGCGCGGCGGACCCACGGGCGACCTCTATATTTTCATCTCGGTACGCCCGCATGAATTCTTCCAGCGCGAAGGTGCTGACCTGTTCTGCAAAGTCCCCATCTCGATGGCCACCGCATCACTGGGTGGTGAAATTGAAGTGCCAACCATCGATGGCAATAAAGCCCGCGTCACGATTCCCGAAGGTGCACAATCAGGCAAACAGTTCCGCCTGAAAG
>JANMEM010000497.1:0-9858 GCA_031376985.1 Hyphomicrobiales bacterium | reverse complement strand
CTTGCGCAAAACTCAAGCCTCACCACTGCACCGTCGATTGTCGATAGGCCCATGGAGTCTACAAATGTCTCAACAACGTCCAATCGGTCCAATCGAACGAATTTCTTCTTTGGATGATCCATCGAGTGTTCCTTCTGCAATTTTCGCGACTCAGAACGGTAATTTGTTTTGCGTCAACCTAAGGGGGAAGTGGTCAAAATGCAATGGTTTGTCAAATATATAATCGCCGCAGTGCATATAGAACATAACAGGAACATTGTCAAGGGGGATAGGAAAGAAACAATTCACAGGGTTTTGCGCAGGGTAGATTGCTTTTTCGACTAACCCGTAATCGCAATCAATTTTCTCTGTGTATCCGTCTTCACCACTGACGATGCAATCGCTTCGCCCCGTGGGCCGCTCAGTACGCGCGCTGCCGGGAAGTAGCAGATTACGTCCGTGCCTTTGCCGGGCTCTGACGAAATATCCAATGTGCCGCCGTGAACTTCCATCAGGCCCTTGACGATGGGCAGACCCAGGCCCGCGCCTTCTATGGCTTGCTTTGTCGCGTGCGTGCCACGGGAGAATGCGTGCAACAATTGTTGTTGTTCGGATTTTGGGATGCCCGGGCCATTGTCCGAAACGATGATGGCCATGCGACCATCGGCGATGACACGAGCGGTGACGGTCACCTTGCCATTGTGCGGTGTATATTTTACGGCGTTGGTCATCAGGTTGATGGTGATCTGGTTGAGGGCGCGATAGTCGCACAGCAGCTTCGGCAGATTGGCAGCAGTCTCAACAGTCACGGTGATGGTTTTTTCCGTGGCGCGACCAACCAGCATGTTCTTGGCGTGGTCCATGCAATCGCGCACATGGGTTGGTTCTTCCGAAATATCACGTCGCCCGGCTTCGATGCGCGAGAGGTCGAGAATATCGTTGATCAAGGCCAGCAAATAGCGCCCGGAACTGTGGATGTCGCCGGCATAGTCTTTGTACGCGTTGTTCTGCATGGGGCCGAACATTTCATTTTCCAACACCTCTGAAAAGCCCATTATGGCGTTCAATGGTGTGCGCAATTCATGGCTCATGTTGGCGAGAAAAGCTGATTTGGCACGGTTGGCCTCCTCGGCATTGCTGCGTTCCTGTTCGGCACGCAATTTTTCCTGACGCAGCTCTTCGATCAATGCATCTTTCTCAGTGCGAAACATCAGGCGGTCACGGGCCGTATCCTGCAACTGCCGTGAAACGAACAGGAAAAAGACTTCCAGCATGATGATGAGACCGGCCAGCGAGTAGAACACCACGTTGTGTTCGAACACGCAGCGCACCGCCATGCCGACAGAAATAACGCCGGTGCCAGCCACCAGCACAGGCATGAAGTTTGAAACAACCAGCAAGCGCACAACACTGACGGCCATGACAGCAGAAATCAAAAACGCCCGTTGGGTGTCGCCAGCTTCCGGCCAAAACAGAAAGAGTGGCGCAACCCAGAACATGCCCTGCAGAAATTCCGAAGCGGAAATCATGCCGACCCAATCACTTTGTTCAGTGGTGGAGCGGGTTTGCAGAAAATAGCGGTTGCAGAGGAACAATTGCAGGGAGTGGCAGCCAAGCGTTCCCACAAGCCAGGCCATGACTGTGGGTGTTGGTGCCCAGGCCAGGGCTGTCAATCCGAAAAGCAGCGTCAGAATAGGCATGATGGGTGCCAGGTTCAACTGATTGCGCAGGAACAGCTCAAGGAATTCGCCGTGCCACGACGCAGGTTCGCTGACCGGGGCAGGCGCCCGTTTGGACAGTGTCAAAAACGGCACCGCATCATCCACATGAAAGTTGTGGCGTTGTAGATTATCCTGTCCCAAATTTGCATCTGTCATGTCAGAAACCCCAGTTCGAGACCATTGAATAGCGAAAAATGTCTAATATCGACTTCCGGCAGATCGTAAAAATTGAGGCAACTTGTGGGCTTTCACATCCGCCCCTATATGGGCGTCTCATCAAGGACCACCCATGACCAGCCTTTCTGCCGAACGTATAAGAGATGAACTGAAACGCATTGCCGCCCCTGATGGCCGTGGCAACATTGTAACGGCAGGACTGGTGTCGGAAATCGCCATCAACGGCGGTGAAGTCATGTTCGCGCTCAATGCTTCACCCCAACACATGAAGGCCATGGAGCAACTGCGCGACGTGGTGGAAAAGGCCGTGAAGGCCATTCCGGGCGTGACCCGTGCATTGGTGGTGTTGACGGCGGAAAAACAACAGGGGCAGGCCGCTCCCGCAGCGCCTGCAAAGGCGGGTGCTGTTCCGGGTGTGAAGCACATCATTGCCGTGGCGTCTGGCAAGGGCGGTGTGGGCAAATCAACCACGGCCATTAATGTTGCCTTGGGTCTGGCCACGCTGGGGTTGAAGGTTGGGGTTCTGGACGCTGATATTTATGGCCCCTCGATGCCGAAACTCTTTGGCCTCAGTGGCAAGCCACTGGCATCTGATAAGCAGGGCATGCGCATGAAGCCGATGTCCCGTTACGGCCTCGAAGTGGCGTCCATTGGCTTTTTGATTGAAGAAGACACCCCGATGATCTGGCGTGGCCCCATGGTCATGTCGGCACTAACGCAGTTGCTGCGTGAAGTTGAATGGTCTGACGATACCGATGTGATGGTGGTGGACATGCCGCCAGGCACCGGCGATGCGCAATTGACGCTGGCACAGAATACACCTCTGTCGGGTGCCATCATTGTCTCGACGCCACAGGATTTGGCACTCATTGACGCCCGCAAAGGTATTAACATGTTCAGGAAGGTGTCAGTGCCGTTGATCGGCATAGTCGAGAACATGAGTTATTTTGTTTGCGGCAAATGTGGTGAGCGCCATGACATTTTCGGCCACGGAGGCGCGCGCAAGGAAGCCGAGCGTTTGGGCGTGCCGTTCCTTGGAGAAGTGCCGTTGGACATGGAAGTGCGGATCAGGTCTGACCGGGGCGAGCCTATTGTTGCAACTTTGCCGGAATCCCAACATGCTGCCATTTACCGGGACATTGCGCGGCAGGTTTGGGCCACGCTTTCGACAGGGTCGATGAGCCGCCCGGCACCCCGCATTGTTAATGAAGGGTAAATAGCTTTATTTGCGTTAGGAATGTGTTAGCCTTGTTTCCGCTAAGCAAGGCTTGAATCGGAGGGGTACCCATGTCGAAATTGATGTCTGTTCTTGGCATTGTCCTGTTGGCCATTGGTGCCGCACTGGCATTGGTCGGTTTGGTCAACTCTGCCCAAATGCAAATTTATGGCCTGACAATGGATACGGCGGCGATACTGTTGACTGGCGGTGTGCTGGCTATCGGGCTGGGTGGTGTCATTGCGGCGTTGCAGGGATATGTGCCTGCGGTGGTTTCGGTTCCGGTCGTTGAAGTGGAAGAAATCGCGCCAGCCCCTGTCATGGAGCGCCCGGTTTTCAAAACTGCGGCTCCCGATGTTTCCGCTGTTGTTGAAGCACCCGCTGCACATGTTGAAGAACCACCGGCCCGCGTCCGCTTCCCGGGCTTTGGCCGCAAGGCTGCCGTTGTCGCCACAACCGCTGTCGTCGCCGGGACTGTGACAGAAACTGTGGCAGCTGCACCAAAGAGCGCGGTTGATGATACCATTGCTGCACTTGAGCAAGCAAAAGCCGATATTGCAAACGCCATTGGCGGCGTATCAGATATTACCGAAACGAAATCCGAAGCAGCGGTCGAAGTTGAAGACGAAGACGACGTTGATGCGGATGACGGTGAGGTTCCTGCAGACGGCGAACTTTACGTCATTGAAGAGCGCGAAATCCGTGGCCGTCCGGCCCGCGTCTTGTCAGATCAAACCGTTGAAGCAGAAACCGATGAAGGCTGGATGCGTTTTGAAAACCTTGAACATCTCAACGAATATCTGGACGCCGCAGGCGAACCTGCCTGATCCCGAACGTGTTATTCCTGACGAATGAGAATGTGTCTCTTTGCGCCGAACGACAGTTTGACAAGGCCTTCTGTGTTGCAAAGACTTGCATCAATCATGAAGTTGCCGTCTTGAATGACAACTCCATTCACCCGAATGCCGCCGTTGGCAATGGCCTTTTTGGACTCGCCGTTTGATTTAACAAAGCCGACTGCAATATTTGCGGCATTTACACTGATCGGCAGTTTCAAACTGAATTGGGGAAGGCCTTCGGCACTGGCCCCTTCCTCGAAGGTTTTACGGGCGGTTTCTGCGGCTTTGGTTGCTGCGTCCGCGCCATGCAGCAAGGCCGTTGCCGCATTGGCCAAAACCTTTTTCGCCTCATTTATTTCAGAGCCACCGAGGGCTTCGAGTTTGGCGATTTCATCCAGCGGCATTGTGGTGAAGAGTTTGAGGAAGCGTCCCACATCAGCGTCTTCGGTGTTGCGCCAGAATTGCCAATAGTCGTAGGGGCTGCGCGCGTCAGCATTCAACCATACCGCACCGTTTGCGGTTTTTCCCATCTTGGCACCGGAGGCCAAAGTAATGAGAGGCGAGGTCAATGCGTAGAGTTGGTGTGTGCCCATGCGGCGGCCAAGATCAATGCCGTTGATGATATTGCCCCACTGGTCAGAGCCGCCCATTTGCAGATTGCAGCCATAGCGCCTCGCCAGTTCTGCAAAGTCATAGGCTTGCAAAACCATATAGTTGAATTCGATGAAGGAGAGTTCGTGTTCGCGCTCCAGCCGCATTTTCACGGAGTCCATGGCCAGCATGCGGTTGACGCTGAAATGCTTGCCGACATCGCGCAGCATGTCGATGTAGTTCAGCTTGGTCAGCCATTCGGCATTGTCGACCATTCTAGAGTCTGATCCTGAGTCGCCGAATTTCAGAAACTTGGCAAACACTTGCTGAATGCCGCGCTTGTTATTTTCAATATCTTCGAGCGACAAAATCTTGCGGCTTTCATCGCGTCCCGATGGATCTCCCACACGCGTTGTGCCGCCGCCCATGAGCACAATGGGTTTGTTTCCCGTCTGTTGCAGCCAATGCAACAGCATGATTTGCACCAGTGAACCCACATGCAAGGAAGGTGCTGTGCAATCAAAGCCGATATAGGCTGTCACATCCTGTTTGGCGGCAAGTGCGTCCAGCCCGGCAAAATCCGAGCACTGGTGGATATATCCACGTGTAGCGAGAATGTTCAGGAATTCGGAAGAATGGCGTGTCATGGTTTGGGTCATAGAGATAGGATTGTGACGTGTCAAAACCCCTTACCGCCATTGGATTGATGAGCGGCACTTCATTGGACGGTATTGATGTGGCCTTGCTGGTCACCGATGGTGAAACCGTAACCTCACGCGGTCCTGCGATGACGGTGAGTTATGACGACACGCAACGGAGCTTGTTGAAACATGGCTTGGCAGATGCAGTGGGCATGACAGATCGCAAGGCACGCCCCGGCATATTGTCACAAATCGAAAGGCATTCGACGGGGTGGCACGCGGAGGCCGTACAGAAATTCTGCAAGCGATTTGACGTGTCACTGGGTGGCGTTGATGTGATTGGATTTCATGGCCAGACCGTGATCCACAGACCGGACATCGGGCTGACCGTGCAGATCGGTGATGGCGAGGAATTGTCACGCCTGTGTGGTGTCCCCGTGGTTTATGATATGCGTGCAATCGACATGCTTCATGGTGGACAGGGTGCACCGCTGGTTCCGGTCTATCACCGGGCGCTTGTTGCGGACATGGCTGACAGGCCCGTTGCCATTGTGAATATAGGCGGTGTTGCCAATGTTACGTGGGTTGGGGCGGATGATACGCTGGTCGCATTTGACACCGGACCGGGCAATGCGCTTCTCGATGATTGGATGAAAACCCACACCGGCATCAGCCGCGATGAAGGCGGTTGCATGGGGCTGGTGGGAACTGTCGACGAAGCAACGGTGGCACAGTTTTTAGGGGACGGCTTTTTTGAACGGCCCTTGCCGAAGTCACTTGATCGCGACAGTTTTTCCGGAGTTTCGCTTGATGGTTTGAGCGTGGCTGATGGTGCTGCAACACTGGTTGCTGTGACAACACGATCAATTGCTGGATCCGCTTCATTGATGGACGAGCCGCCAAAGGCGTGGATCATCTGCGGTGGCGGACGGCATAACAGAGCCATGATGCGCGGCTTGGAAAACCTGTTGGGAAATGTGCATGCAGCTGAACATCATGGGCTGGATGGAGATGCAGTTGAGGCGGAGGCCTGGGCGTTTTTGGCCGTGCGCAGTCTGCGGGGATTGCCGTTGACGTATCCTGGAACGACAGGCGTTCGGGAACCAGTGACGGGCGGGGTTATTGTGGGGAAGCCTTGACGCCCAGAAACTTCAACGCCCTGCCATCAATGATCACCAGAGATAACCCAATCACCAATGCGCCGATGATTTCGTGGGTTGACAGGGTCTCGTTCAAAAACAGATAGCCGAGCCCTATGGCGGACACCGGCACCAGCATGGTGACCAGTGAAACGAAAGATGCTCCGGCTCTGGCGATGATGCGGAAGAACAGCAGATAGGCGAGTGAGGTGGCGAGGGCTGCAAGTGCAATGAGTGCGGCCCACGTCTGCATGGATGCTTTCGCGTAAAGACCAATGTTCTCGGTTGGCAAAACAATGGCCGCCATGATCACCGATGAGATCAACAATTGGCAGGTTGCAATAGTGAGGGGCGGAATACCGGTCAGCATTTTCTTCGACCATGGGGCTGAGAGACCGTAGAAAGCCGCAGCCACAATGACCGCGAGAATGCCGAGGCTTTGGTCACCGAGATTGCTGAAATCAGCGCCTTGCAAAATCACAACACCTGCGACACCGACGAGGAGGGCGATTGTCTTGCGCAGCGTGATGGCTTCGTAGGCTGCGAGCGCCATGAAAATTGCAGCGAACATTGGCGTTGTGGCGTTGATGACTGATGCGAGGCCACTGGCGATGTGATGTTGGCCCCATGTGATCAAGGTGAAAGGAATGACGTTGTTCATGATCGACATGCCCGCACAGGCGATCCAGGATTTTCGATCAGCGGGAAGCTTTCCGATGAGGATAATGTGGATGGGCAACAGGATGGCTGCGGCCATGCTGACACGAGCCAGAACGATGAGCAGGGAAGGCAGTTCTTTTACCGCCACGCCAATGAACATGAACGAACCGCCCCAAATGGCAGCAAGGATAACGAGCAAAGCCCAGGATTGAGCGTCGGCGGTTTGGGGATTTGTTTTCTCGGTCATATCGCCTCGCGGTGAAGAAGGGACCTCATCCGCCCTTCGGGCACCTTCTCCACGAAGAGGCGTGGAGAAGGGACAAATTGCGATACTGTCCCTTCTCCAACCCTCTTGTTGGAGAAGGTGGCGCGAAGCGACGGATGAGGTCTCTTCTTACGCTTCCCGCGTCATGCGCTTGTCGAGATAGTCCGCGCAGATTTTGGTCAGGTCTTCAATCTTGTCCTGAAAGAAGTGGTTGGCGTTGGGAATCACCTTGTGTTCGATGGCGATGCCTTTTTGGGTTTTGAGCTTGGACACAAGACTGTGCACGGCTTCGGGAGACGTCACGGTATCCTTGTCACCATTGACGAACAAGCCAGACGCCGGGCAGGGGGCGAGGAATGAGAAGTCGTAATGCTTGGCGAGTGGGGCAATCGAGATAAAGCCGGAGATTTCCGGGCGGCGCATCAAAAGCTGCATGGAAATCCAGGCCCCAAAAGATATGCCCGCAATCCAGCAGATTTTCGATTCCTTGTTGAGGGCTTGCAACCAGTCGAGTGCCGAAGCCGCGTCGGACAATTCGCCTGCACCATTGTCAAACATGCCCTGGCTGCGGCCAACGCCGCGGAAGTTAAAGCGCAAGACCGAAAAGCCCCTGGTCTGAAACATGCCGTAAAGCGAATGCACGATCGGATTGTTCATGGTGCCGCCGAAAGTGGGGTGCGGATGCAGAATGAGGGCAATGGGTGCGCCAGAAGCTTTGGCCTGATGGTAGCGCGCTTCAATACGGCCTGCAGGTCCGCTAAAAATCACTTCTGGCATGGGGAATCCTTCAGATGGTGAGCTTGAGTCTTTATATTTGACTCCGTTACTCGGAATTATTATATCTCTCCTTAGAATTGTTCCAAGGTGAGATTGTATTTGTTTTGTGGCGTTTAACACGCCACGGGGGGCAAAAAGCAAGCTTTTCGTGAATTCAAACAAGGCGTCTACCTATGAAAATGAGCACAAAGGGCCGTTACGCCGTGATGGCCATGATCGACATCGGGCAACATGGCACTGAGCGTCCTGTATCTCTCAATGAAATTGCCGAGCGTCAGGACATCAGCCAGGAATATCTGGAGCAATTGTTTGGTCGTTTGCGTCGGGCTGGATTGGTGGACAGTACGCGGGGGCCGGGTGGTGGCTATCAACTGTCGCGGCCCGCTTCCGACATTGCGCTTTCTGATGTCATTCAGGCGGCGGACGAGCCCTTGCGGGTCACCCGCTGCGAGGGCGATGGTGTTGAAGGCTGTGTGAAGGGTGAGCAATGCTGCGCCCATGACCTGTGGTCGTCGCTTGGGCGGCAGATGATGTATTTTCTGGAATCGATCACGCTTGAGGATGTTGTGGAAAAGCGCAATCTGGCGCTAGCTGCTTCGATCAAGCAGGCGAAGGAACGCTTCGTGCCGGGGGCTGTGCGGTGAGAGTGTATCTCGACCATAACGCCACGAGTCCGCTGCGGCCTGAAGTCAAGGCGGCGATGCTTTCGGTTATGGAAGTTGGCGGCAATGCATCTTCCATCCACAGGGAAGGTCGTGCCGCGCGCAAACTGATGGATGATGCGCGGGAGAAGATCGGTTTTGCTCTGCGTTGTCTGCCGCAAATGATCACCTTCACCAGTGGCGGCACAGAAGCCAATGCCATGGCCATCCGCGGTGTGGCGGCAGAACGCATTCTGGTGTCAGCTGTTGAGCACCCTTGCGTGCTGGATGCGGCGCGGTCCACGGGTAAAATCGTCGAGATCATCCCGGTTGATGAGCAGGGTCGGGTTGATGCGGCGGTGCTGGAGACGATGATTGTTGGTCCCAATGTTCTTGTGTCCGTTATGCTGGCGAACAATGAAACGGGCGTGATCCAGCCGATCAATGATATTATTGCGGTGGCCAAAGCGAAGGGTGCGCTTGTGCATGTTGATGCGGTGCAGGCTTTTGGAAAGTACCCGGTGAATTTTGCGTTGATGGGTTGCGATATGCTGACCGTTGCTGCCCATAAAGTTGGCGGTCCCAAAGGCATCGGTGCGCTTGTTGTCCGAGATGGTCTGGTTGTCGAACCGTTGCTCGTCGGCGGTGGGCAGGAGTTGCGGCGTCGTGCCGGCACCGAAAACATTCTGGCGATTGCTGGCTTCGGTGTGGCCGCAGAATTGCCTTTGGTGGAAACCTTTGAGCTCACCGACGCTTTGCAAGACGGTCTCACCGGCTGCGTTGTGTTCAGCGACCGCAGGGAACGGCTTTCCAATACCACCTGCTTTGCCGTGCCCGGCATGAAAGCGGAAATGCTGTTGATGAACCTGGACCTTGAAGACTTTGCCGTGTCTTCGGGTTCGGCCTGTTCATCGGGCAAGGTTGGGCGGTCTCATGTTCTCGATGCCATGGGCGTCGCACCTGCAATCTCATCCGGTGCCATTCGCGTAAGCTTAGGGTGGAACACGACGGCGGAGGATGTTTCCCGCTTTATTTCCACACTGAATTCATTGCGGGCAAAAGCTGTTGCCCGCCGGGCTGCTTAGGAACTGACATGGCTGATCAAGATACCATAGACCTCGTGCGCGAGATCGACGTTGATAAATACAAATACGGTTTCACCACCGATATTGAATCCGACTTTGCACCCAAAGGCCTGAGTGCGGATATTGT
>JANMEM010000490.1:0-2273 GCA_031376985.1 Hyphomicrobiales bacterium | reverse complement strand
CTGAATGCTGGCATGGCAAATCACCGAGGGCATGAAGGCCCAAGGCATCACCAAAACTGTAATGGCCCACTACCCCACCTTCCTCCCCACGTGTTTCCGCAACACCGCGTTGATCTCAGTCTGATACCCCGCACAGCTCAGCTTGAACCAGTCCACCACATCCGCATCCAGCCGCAGCGTCAGCAGCTGTTTGACGGGTTTGTAGAACAGGCTGCACTTCGCTGCTTCGGGGTCAATGGGTCAGAAGTCACCGTGATCATAAGCTTTCCTCGACTGGCCAAGCTGGTGTTTCCCTCCATCTCGCCATCAAGCAGCGATCCTCCCCACGTCGTCCACGTGGGATGTCGCCATAGCGACACTTGCCCGGGACTTGCTGGCGCATTATGCATTCAAGCAGGCTTGGCACCCAGTTCGACAAATTGTGCCAGTTGCGTCAGTGAATCCTGCCAGCCGAGGTGACACATTTCCTCTGGAATGATATCTGGTACACCCGCTTGGGTGATCGTCATGTCAGTGCCACAGGACACCGCCTTCAGGATCACGGTGACGCGAATGTCCGACTTCAGGTTGGGATCGTCAAAAACATCCGTGTACAGAAGTTTTTCATTCGGCACGAGTTCGATATATTCACCGCCAAAGCCATGCGAGTGGCCAGAATCGAACTCCGTAAAACTGATGCGAAACGTACCGCCCACCTTCGCGTCCATATGGTGCACCGTGCAGGTGAAGCCCGCAGGGGCCAACCATTTGCACATCGCAGCGGGATCGAGAAACGCCCTGTAGACGCGGGCGGGCGGGGCTTTCAGAACACGATGGAAGTTCAGGCTATAGGGCATGTCAGGTCTCCTTCGCGCAGTATGGACGAAAACAGGAATGCCACACTTTGCTGCCAATAAGAAAGTCCGAAATCCATGCCATGCGTTGCAACTTTACCGCCGCATTCCACCGTGTTAGGCTGGCTGTGAGTGGGCTCTGGAGAACAACATGCGGATTTTTTTGCTGGTTTTGACTTGCCTGCTCTGGTGCCAGCCGGCCCTTGCGGGCGGCAAGGTGGCCCTCGTCATCGGCAATGGCAACTATCAAAATGCCAACAAATTACCCAACCCCGCCAATGACGCCAGTGACATGGCGGCCATGTTGACGACCATGGGATTCGAGGTGATCAGCGGAACCGATCTTGACCATGAAACCATGGTGGCCCGCATCAGCGTATTTGAAGAAGCCACGCAGAACGCCGAAACGGCACTGTTCTTTTATGCGGGCCACGGCATGCAGGTGGACGGGCAGAATTACCTGATCCCGATCAATGCCAAGCTGGAGCGGAAATCTTCCCTGCAATTCGAGGCGATTGATTCCGAAGTGCTGTACCGCGCCATGACAGCACCGGGACGAACTGCGATTGTGTTTCTCGACGCCTGCCGTGACAGTCCGTTGTCCCGTCGTTTTGCCAGCATTGGAAAATCCACCCGCTCCACCGAAGCTGCCCCCGGTTTGGCCGCACCCTCCACGGCGGGTGGCGGCCTGTTCATCGGCTTTGCGACGAACCCCCGCGAAGTCGCCGCCGACGGTGATGGCCGCAACAGCCCCTTCACCACGGCCTTGTTGAAATATATGCCAACACCCGGCCTTGAAATTCAACAGATGATGACGAAGGTGAAAGCCAATGTCTTCGAAGCCACCCACGAAACCCAGGAGCCGTGGCACAATTCCAGTTTGCGCAACGATGTCTATCTCGGTGGTGTGGTTACGGCTGCACCTGCGCCCGAAACCGTGCCGCAAAAACAATCGCGGCCTGAGCCCGTTGTGTCTTCCAGCCTCGAAGTGGAATGGAATGCAGTGAAGGGGACCAACAGCCTCTCGGTACTTGATGCATTCATCGCGGCCCATGCCGACAATCCGGTATTTTTGGCCTTGGCTGAAGACCGCAAAAACGAAATCAGGCAGAAGAACAATACGGCCGTATTGGAAAGTTTGCAGCTTCCGGATACTGTGGAACCAGCACCTTCCGCCAAGCAAGGCATCAAACTTGAGGCCTTGAAAAATCTGAAAAAGCCATTGATTAAAGTTGCGCCCAAGGCAGAAGCCCAGCGCTCCACTGGCTGGTCAATCGACTCGTTCTTTGATCTTGGCAAGGCTGGCAATGATGGTCAGACGATTTATGCGTTGCTCGGTCCGCCCACCATTGATCTTGCACCGCCCGTCAAAAATCCCGGAACCAAAAGCCGCAGCATGGCGCTATCTCAGATCACGTCTGCTGCCAGTCTTGATGGTTT
>JANMEM010000436.1:0-2355 GCA_031376985.1 Hyphomicrobiales bacterium | reverse complement strand
CCCCACATTCGCATCACATGGGCGATGATGTTGATCGGCACGATTGCGCTGACAGGCTTTCCGTTCACAGCTGGCTACTACTCGAAGGACGCTGTGATTGAAGCTGCTTATATGTCGGAGGCCGGGCCTCATATGTTTGCTTTCGTGTTGCTTGTCATCGCTGCATTCTGCACGAGCTTCTACTCCTGGCGGCTCGCCTTCATGACCTTTAACGGCCCAACCCGCGCTGACCAGCACACTATCGAACACGCCCATGAAAGCCCTCCGGTCATGCTTGTCCCGCTGTTTGTACTGGCCGCTGGTGCTTTGGTTGCAGGGTACATTTTTGCACCATACTTTGTGGGCCATCATCAGGAACTGTTCTGGGGCAGTTCGATTGCCCGCAATGACATCGTTGAGAAAATCCATGAAGTACCGATTTGGGTAAAATTTACGCCGTTTGATGCGATGGTTGCAGGCTTCGTGTTGGCGTTCTTCTTCTACATCCGCAACACATCGTTGCCCGCAAAACTCGCGGCCATGCATCAGCCGATCTATCAGTTCCTGCTCAACAAGTGGTACTTTGACGAGATCTATGACTTCCTGTTTGTGAAGCCCGCCTTCTGGCTCGGCCGCCTGTTCTGGAAGCAGGGAGATGGTGCCACCATCGATGGTCTTGGCCCCAACGGCATCGCCGCTCGCATCAGCGACGGCTCTGGCCTGATCGTCCGTCTACAGACGGGTTATGTCTATCACTATGCCTTCGCCATGCTCATTGGTGTTGCTGCAATCATCTCGTGGATTTCCTTCGGAGGCACACACTAAATGGATTGGCCCGTGCTTTCCGTTATCACCTTCCTGCCGTTGCTCGGCGTCGTCGCTATTCTGCTGGCCAAAGGCGAGGATGAAGCTGCAAACAAATACGCGCGTTACGCAGCATTGTGGACGACTGTCGTCACCTTCCTTGTGTCGCTGTTGATACCGTTCAATTTCGTGTCGGCAGAGTCGGGCTTCCAGTTTGTTGAGCTGCATGCGTGGATGGGCGGCTACGCCAAATATCACATGGGCGTTGACGGTATTTCCATGCCGCTCATCATCTTGACCACGTTCCTGATGCCCATCTGCATTGTGGCGTCTTGGTATGTGGACAAGCGCGTTAGGGAATACATGATCGCCTTCCTCGTGCTGGAAACCTTGATGATCGGCGTTTTCTCGGCGCTCGACATCGTGTTGTTCTACGTCTTCTTTGAAGCCGGCCTGATCCCGATGTTCTTGATCATCGGCATCTGGGGTGGAGCACGCCGCGTCTATGCTTCGTTCAAGTTCTTCCTCTACACACTGCTCGGCTCCGTGCTCATGCTGCTCGCCATCATTGCGATGTATTGGCATGCGGGCACCACCGACATTGTCGTGTTGCTATCGAACCCCCAAACCTTCCCGCCGGAAATGCAGACGTGGCTCTGGCTGGCCTTCTTCGCGTCTTTCGCCGTGAAAATGCCGATGTGGCCGGTTCATACATGGTTGCCGGATGCGCACGTTGAAGCACCAACCGCAGGGTCCGTGATCCTCGCCGCCATTCTGTTGAAAATGGGTGGCTACGGTTTTCTGCGCTTCTCGCTGCCCATGTTCCCGGACGCCAGCTTGTATTTCCAGAACTTCGTTTACGTTCTCTCTGTCGTCGCCATTGTCTACACCTCACTGGTGGCACTGGTGCAGGAGGACATGAAGAAGCTCATCGCCTATTCCTCCGTTGCCCACATGGGCTTTGTCACCATGGGCATTTTCTCCATGACCAAACAGGGTGTGGATGGTGCAGTGTTCCAGATGATCAGCCACGGACTGGTATCAGGCGCATTGTTCCTCTGTGTGGGTGTAGTGTACGACCGCATGCACACCCGTGAAATTGCAGCATACGGTGGCCTTGCCACCAAGATGCCGCTTTACGCTGCGGTGTTTATGCTCTTCACCATGGCCAATGTGGGCCTTCCCGGCACCTCCGGTTTCGTCGGTGAATTCATGACATTGCTCGGCACTTTCGCCAACAACACATGGGTGTCTTTTTTCGCCACATCAGGGGTGATCTTGTCAGCAGGTTATGCTCTCTGGCTGTATCGCCGTGTCGTCTTCGGCGTGTTCGACAAGCCGGCCTTGGCGTGGATGCCGGACATGACACGCCGCGAGTTCGGCATGTTGCTTCCACTGATCGTGCTGACAATTTACTTCGGCATTTATCCCGCACCCATCCTCGACACCATTGGTGCCTCGGTAGAGCATCTTTTGAAATCCTTGCCTGCGAACCCCGCAAGCCTAGCGATGAAGTGAACAAACTATGACAAGCCTTTTGCAATCCGCTGACGCCGTCGCTGCCCTGCCGGA
>JANMEM010000426.1:0-7400 GCA_031376985.1 Hyphomicrobiales bacterium | reverse complement strand
ATCTGGCTTTTGATGACGTGCTGATGAAGCCCGGCGCATCTTCGGTGTTGCCCACAGAAGTCTCAACCAAGACCAAACTGACGAAAACCATTGAGTTGGCGATTCCCGTGATGTCGGCCGCCATGGACACTGTGACGGAAGCGCCGATGGCTATTGCCATGGCGCAGGCGGGGGGCTTGGGGGTCATTCACAAAAACCTCGACCCTGAAACGCAAGCCGCGCATGTGCGGCAGGTGAAGCGCTTTGAAAGCGGTATGGTTGTGAACCCCATCACGATTTCGCCCGATGCAACGCTCGGAGAATTGATGACGCTGAAAGAGCGGCACCGTATTTCAGGCATTCCTGTTGTCGATGACAAGGGCAAACTTGAGGGCATCATCACCAACCGCGATGTGCGCTTTGCTACGGACATGAACATCAAGGTTGCAGAGTTGATGACGAAAAAGATCGTCACGGTGCGCGAAGGCGTTGACCGCACCGAGGCGAAGAGGCTGCTGCACAAGCATCGCATCGAGAAATTGCTGGTCGTGGATGAAGACGGTCACTGCGTCGGTTTGGTCACCGTCAATGATATTGAGAAAGCGGCAGATCACCCATGGGCCGCCAAGGATGACCGTGAGCGATTGTTGGTCGCTGCGGCCACGGGCATTGGAGCAAACGGCATTGAACGGGCCGAGCGCTTGATTGAAGCGGGTGTGGACGTGATCATTGTTGATACGGCACATGGTCACTCGTCAAACGTGCTGGCGCAGGTGACACGCGTCAAGAAGATGTCGAACAAGGTGCAGATTATCGGCGGTAATGTGGCCACGGCTGAAGGTGTGTTGGCGCTGATTGATGCGGGAGCGGACGCGGTGAAGGTGGGTATTGGACCCGGTTCGATTTGCACCACGCGTGTGGTTGCTGGCGTTGGTGTGCCGCAATTTTCAGCCATTCTGGAATGTGCCGAACTTGGTGCCAAACACGGCGTGCCGATTATTGCTGATGGCGGCATCAAATTGTCAGGCGATCTGGCCAAGGCATTGGCGGCGGGTGCAGGCGTGGTGATGATCGGTTCGCTGCTGGCGGGAACCGACGAGAGCCCAGGCGAAGTGTTCCTGTATCAGGGACGCAGTTACAAGTCGTACCGAGGCATGGGATCCATCGGGGCCATGGCGCGTGGTTCGGCAGACCGCTATTTCCAGCAGGATGTGGGCAATTCGCTGAAACTGGTGCCTGAAGGCATAGAGGGGCAGGTGCCATACAAGGGTCCGGTGGGGCAGGTGTTACACCAACTGGTTGGTGGTCTGCGCGCGTCCATGGGCTATGTGGGTGCTGCCACGCTCGAAGAACTTCAATCCAAGGCACAATTTGTGCGGATAACCAATGCTGGATTGCGTGAAAGCCATGCGCATGATGTTATGGTGACCCGTGAAGCGCCGAATTATCAAAGGGTAAATTGAGAATATATTGAGATTGGATGGCGAGATGAATTTGACAAAGCTTTTGCTGTTGCCGCTTTTTATACATGTGCTGCTGATATTTATTGTAGGAGTTCGCAGTCTTCGCGCGCGCGCGAAGGCAGTAAAAACCGGATCAGCGAAACTGCACGAGATTGCGACTGACTCCGGTGCCTGGCCTGCGAGGGTCAAGAAGCATGGTGACAATTTTGACAATCAGTTCCAAACGCCAATGCTATGGTATTCAGCATGTGCCCTGGTCGTGGCACTGAAGCTTGAGGACACCCTGTTTGTGGCGCTTTCATGGATGTTCTTGCTCACACGCATTGCCCACAGCTATGTACACACGACTACAAACAGCGTGCCACCACGCATGCGGATTTTTCTTCTCGGCTTCGTCACACTCATGACCATGTGGGCATGGTTGGCGGTGAAATTTCAACTGTTAGGGTAATCAATGAAACTTGCGGGCCGCGTTCAAGCGGCAATTGAAATTTTGCACGAGGTGCTGACACGGCATCGGCCCGCATCAGAAGCATTGAAGGATTGGGGCAAGGCTCATCGCTTTGCGGGCTCCAGTGACCGGCACGCCATCGGCACCTTGGTCTATGACGGTTTGCGGCAACGCTCCTATGCGGCGGCGCAAGGTGGTGGTGATGATGCACGGCACATCGTACTCGGCGTATTGCGTTCTGACTGGGGCATGAGCGTTGAAGACATTGCGGCGCTGGCAGATGGGCAGCATGGACCCGTTGCCTTGACGGACGAAGATTTGGTAGCGCTTACAGACAAACCTCAGAATTTGCCGTGGAATGTTATGGCG
Source organism: Hyphomicrobiales bacterium (assembly GCA_031376985.1). Taxonomy (GTDB): domain Bacteria; phylum Pseudomonadota; class Alphaproteobacteria; order Rhizobiales; family Aestuariivirgaceae; genus Aestuariivirga. The sequence continues at coordinate 5,138 of JANMEM010000426.1, read as the reverse complement.
AATGTTCCAGATTGGTTGGTGCCCGTGTTTGAGCAGCAATTCGGAAAAGGCGCTGCACAGGAAGGTTTGGCCTTCAGCCACCGTGCGCCCATAGATGTGCGCGTGAATACCTTGAAATCAGACCCTATGAAACTCCGTGCAGCGCTATCCACATACAGTCCTGTTCCGGGCCCGTGGGTGGATACCTCGTTGCGCATTGCGGCACCCGGTCCGAACCAGAAACATGTCAACGTGGAAGCTGATCCCGCCCATGGCATGGGGTATTTCGAAGTTCAGGATTCGGCTTCGCAGATTGCGGCTGCACTTTCGGCCGTGCAACCCGGTGAAACAGTAGCTGACATTTGTGCAGGGGCTGGAGGTAAAACCTTGGCACTGGCGGCGCTCATGCAAAACAAGGGTCGCCTTGTCGCCCATGATGTGGACAGGCACCGCCTGCGGCCGATTTTTGAACGGGTCATGCGGGCCGGGGCGAGTTGTGTCGAGGTCGTATCGGCAGACAATGCAGCGGCCCTGCAGGATGGCAGCTTTGATTGCGTTGTCGTGGATGCGCCCTGTTCTGGCACCGGCACCTGGCGGCGGAAGCCCGAAACAAAATGGAAGTTGACGCGCAATACGCTGGACGTGAGGTTGACAGAACAGCGCAATGTGCTGGCCAATGGTGCCAAGCTGGTGAAGTCGGGCGGTCGTCTTGTCTATTATACCTGTTCGCTTTTACCCGAGGAAAACATTGATCAGGTCAAGACGTTCCTTAAGCAAAATACCGAATTCAAAATTCTGCCATTTGCAGAAATCTGGGCACGAACCATCGGCGGAAAAGCTCCGAAATCAGCCGATGGTCGCACAGACACTCTGTTGCTCACGCCACATCAACACGGTGTTGACGGGTTCTTTGTTGCGATCATGCAGCGGGCTTGACGTCAAAGATTGCCCGCACCGTCTTTCAGGCAACCGGCATAAATCGTGTAGCTGGCAAAACCTGAGTCACCAGCAAAGTTTTTGGCTTCTGTAACGCATGTCGATTTCCGGTCAGCATCGGCGGTGGTTTCAAGTTGGGCCACGATAGACTTGGCTTCGTCTTCCAATTTGGTGCATTCCCCAACGTCCATGCCGTTGTTGGATGCCTGCCAAGCGCAAAGTTCGGCTGGATCAAAATTCAATCCATCGGCGGCGAAGGCCGGTGTGGCCAACAAAGCAAAGGCAAAAATTGCGTTTTTCATCTTTTAGTTCCCCGTTTCAAGCCCGTTTGCGGGAACAGAACCGCAGCATGGCCTTCAAAGTCTCGTCACTTACGTGGTGTTCAATGCCTTCAGAGTCAATGCGTGCCGTTTCAGCCGATATGCCTAAGGTTAACAGGAAGTTTTCGACGATATCGTGGCGGCGACGACCGTTTTCAGCAAGCGACCAGCCTTCGCCCGTCAACATGATGTCGCGGTAGGGTTCCTGTGTCACCAAGCCGCGTTCCATGAGTTTTTTCAACATCTTGACAACGGTTGCATTTGCCACACCGAGGCGAAGAGCAACCTCATTGCCGCGGGCTTCACCTTTTTCGTCGATCAGATCGGCGATAAGTTCCACATAGTCTTCGGCAAGTTCGGACGAATGATCGGCCCGCGTACGCTTGAATGCGGCGGACTGCAATTTGGCTTTGCGGGCAACGGTGGGCATTGTTTGTTCGGCATAACCTATTGACAAGGGTTTAGCCAATGCTAAGTTTAGGTTTAGCAATGGCTAAACTTTGGAATCGACAGATATGACATCGGAAACATTAAAGGGCTGGCGACAGGGGCGGGGCGAACCTTCGTTGATGGATGTATTCCGTACTGTTCCAGTGCGCAACACAGGTTCATTTTTCCGCCGCGCTCTGGCCTTTGTGGGGCCGGGCTATTTGGTTTCGGTGGGCTATATGGACCCTGGCAATTGGGCGACTTCGATCGCCGGTGGCGCGCAATTTGGTTACACGCTGCTGTTCGTGGCGTTGCTGTCGAATATCATGGCAATCATCTTGCAGTCGCTCTGTGCGAGGCTGGCAATCGGTTCTGGACGCGATTTGGCTCAGGCCTGCCGTGATGCATTTCCAAGATCAGTTTCGTTTGTGCTCTGGCTTTTCGCGGAAATCGCAATCATCGCCACGGATATTGCCGAAGTCGTTGGCACGGCTATTGGCCTGAATTTGCTGTTCGGCATTCCTCTGGAAATTGGCGTGATCATTACAGCGCTTGATGTGTTTATCATTCTCTGGCTGCAAAAATTGGGCTTCCGTTGGGTGGAGGCCTTTATCATTGCGCTGTTAGGTGTCATCTTTGTCTGCTTCTTCCTGCAAATTGCCATGGCCAATCCGGAGTGGGGACCACTCATTCGCGGCTTTGCACCAACGGTTGATATCGTCCGTAATCCGCAAATGCTGTATCTGGCGCTCGGCATTATCGGGGCCACGGTCATGCCGCATAATCTCTATTTGCATTCGGGCGTGGTGCAGACGCGGGACTATGGTGACAGTTTGCCGGAGAAGCGCGAGGCGTTGTTGTTTGCAACGATCGATTCCACAGTGGCGCTGATGTTTGCACTGCTGGTGAATGCTTCGATTCTCATTTTGGCGGCAGCAACGTTTCACCGCACGGGTGCCACAACGGTCACAGATCTGGGAGAGGCTCACTCCATGCTGGCCCCATTGGTGGGTTCACTTCTGGCCCCGAAACTGTTTGCGATTTCGCTGCTGGCGTGTGGGCTGAACTCTACTGTAACGGCCACATTGGCTGGACAAATTGTGATGGAGGGGTTTCTTAACATCCGCTTGCCTGCCTGGATGCGACGGCTGATCACCCGCATGGTCGCCATTGTACCGGCGGCCGGCGTGACGCTGTATTATGGATCGGCGGGTACCGGCACTTTGCTGATTCTGAGTCAGGTTATTCTTGCCTTTCAGCTGCCCTTTGCAGTGGTACCGCTGGTCATGTTCACACGGGACAAGGCGAAGATGGGAGCATTGGTTGCGCCAGTCTGGTTGACCGTTCTCGCTGGTCTGACTGCGGCGATCATCATTGCGTTGAATATGAAGTTTTTGTGGGATTTGGCGCTTGGACTTGCGCACTCCATCGGCATTCAATAAACGCCCGGCATGACACATGCCCATCACGACAAAGTTCTGATTATCGATTTCGGCTCACAGGTAACGCAGCTAATTGCGCGGCGCGTGCGCGAATTGGGGGTGTTCTCGGAAGTTATACCCTTTCAGAAAGCTGAGGCTGCTTTTTATGCCATGAAACCAAAAGCAGTGATCCTGTCGGGCGGGCCTGACTCCGTTACGCGGGAAGGTTCCCCCCGTGCGCCGCAGGTGGTGTTTGATGCAGGGCTGCCCATCCTTTCGATTTGTTATGGGCAGCAAACCACGGCAGTGCAATTGGGTGGCGTTGTAGAAGGTGGCCACGCGGCGGAATTTGGCCGGGCTGACATTGAGATCAAAGAACAGAGTGAGCTGTTTGATGGGTTGTGGAAGGTTGGCGAACGTCATCCCGTCTGGATGAGCCATGGAGACCGGGTTACAAAAATGCCAGCAGGTATCACGGTCAAGGCGGCATCTGAAAATGCGCCCTTCGCCATTGCCACGGATGAGGCCCGAAAGATTTATACCACCATGTTCCATCCGGAAGTGGTGCACACGCTCGATGGCGCGAAACTGATTTCGAATTTCGTTTTGAAGATTGCGGGTTGCCGACAAGACTGGACCATGGCTTCGTTCCGCCAAGAGGCAGTTGACCGTATTCGCAAGCAAGTTGGCAAGGGCAGGGTGCTGTGTGGCTTGTCCGGTGGTGTTGATTCATCGGTGGCCGCTGTTCTGATTCATGAAGCCGTGGGCGATCAGTTGACGTGCGTGTTTGTGGATCATGGACTGATGCGCATGGACGAGGCCAAGGAAGTGGTTTCGATGTTTCGCGAGCACTACAATTTGCCGCTGGTACATGTGAACGCAGCAGACCTTTTCATCAACGCGCTCGAAGGCGAGAGCGACCCAGAGACAAAACGCAAGACTATTGGTCGATTGTTCATTGAAGTTTTTGAGGCCGAGGCCAGGAAATTGGGCGGTGCTGATTTTCTGGCGCAGGGTACGCTTTATCCTGACGTCATCGAAAGCGTGTCATTCACAGGCGGACCATCGGTTACCATCAAGTCGCATCATAATGTCGGCGGCTTGCCAGATCGCATGAAGATGCAACTGGTTGAGCCCTTGCGTGAACTGTTCAAAGATGAAGTGAGAAAGTTGGGGCAAGAGCTTGGATTACCTGAGAAATTCGTAGGTCGTCATCCGTTCCCGGGGCCCGGACTTGCGATACGTTTGCCCGGGGGGGTGACGCGGGAGAAGCTCTTGATCCTACAAAAAGCTGATGCCATTTATATTGATGAAATTCGCAAAGCCGGTTTGTACGACCAGATCTGGCAGGCCTTCTCGGTGCTGTTGCCAGTGCAAACCGTGGGCGTAATGGGAGACGGCCGCACGTATGATCGCGTACTTGCGCTGCGGGCTGTTACATCGGTTGACGGCATGACGGCGGATTTCTATCCCTTCGACATGAACTTCCTTGGCCGTGCTGCAACGCGCATCATCAATGAAGTGAAGGGGATCAACCGTGTGGTTTACGACGTCACTTCAAAACCGCCAGGAACCATCGAGTGGGAGTGAGGGGATAGTGACCGTTAATGCTGCGACTGCTGAAGACCTTTCCGCGATATTGAATTGGCTCGAGCAAGAGTACAATGAATCTTGCGGCGAAGGTTTTAGGTGTGACAGAAACCTGATTGAGAAATCATTGAATGATACGCAATTGTTTTTCGTCAGGCACAATCATCAAGCAGTAGCGATTAAAGTGGGACTATAATTTGATGGCATAATATTCGTCAGAAAGGAATTTCAAAAAAGGGGTTTGGAAAGGAACTCCTAGACGTTATGCTGGAAGGAGCCTTTGTCAGCGATGTGAATGTGCTTTATGGCGAATGTTCGCCGGTTTCTTCACTTTCCTATTGGAAGAAACATGGGTTCACTCAAGTTTCAGGTGGTCAAAATATTAAAGTTCAGCGGATTCTTGAACGTCCGTTGGATATCCCGCCAGGATTGCCAGAAGTGCTTGTTGAAGTATTTGTTTATC